>JBDQMZ010000253.1:0-4122 GCA_040261955.1 Candidatus Nanopelagicales bacterium | reverse complement strand
CAACACGGGCAATGCCGTCTCCGGTCTCAATTACACGGCCAATTTCTTCTCGGGCGGTTGTCGGCGAGTACGCCGCGACGTTCCGCTCGATCGCATCCCGGATTTCTTCCGGTCGGATCGTCAGCTCCGTCATGGTGTCCTGCTCTCTGTATCGGGCCGCAGCGCGGCAATGGTTTTAGTTTGTTATTGGTACTTGCAATTAAGTTGTGGGTCGTTCAAATCTTGTGCTTAACCGAGTACGGCTCTGCGGGCTTGCTCGAGTCGCGAGGCGACTGTTCCATCAATGACTTCCTCACCGATACTCACGTGCACTCCCCCGAGAACACTTGGATCGATTGCTACGTTGAGACGCACGGTCCTGCCCTTGAGGGCCGACAGTGCACGTGCCAAACGATCATGCTGTTCGGTTGTCAACTCGGCTGCAACTCGAACCTCAGCCACAACGCGCTCGCGCTGACTAGCCGCCATTTCACCGAGATGGTCAACGACCGTGTCAATGCGACGGCCATGAAGGTGGCTGATGGAGTATTCCAGCAGTGCCACCGTAGCCGCAGTCCCCTTAGATCCAAGGAGATCGCGCACGATATTGCCTTTGACCTCTGCTGAGTTCGCAGGATTTGTTAGTGCCATCTGTAGATCTGCAGAACCATCAACGGCACGGCCAAACATGAAGAGTTCTTCCTCGGTGGCATCGAGCGAGCCATCATTCTGTGCCACGGTCAGAACAGCTTGTTCGGCCAACTGCTCAATGCCCAGAACTAGGTCCATGTCATCAGACCACCGCTGTACGGCGGTCAGTAGGACGACCTGTAGAGCCAGCGGGCTCACCCGAGAGGAGAAAACATCCTTTGCCAGACTCTCACGGACGGCGGTCAACTGACCGGAGTCCGCAAGCGCCGCTCGCAGCACTTGCTCACTATCAAGCAGTTCAGCTACCGAATACAACTGCCCCGCAACGCCACTGAAATCAGCAGCATCGCGCTGTGTATCCAAGAACTCCCTGCATGTTGCGAGTGCCTCGCGGCTTGAGCCCAGCATTAGCGCGCTCCCTCGAGATCTGCAATGAATGCATCTACCGTTGCTCGGACGCGTGCATCGTCAGCGAGCGTCTCACCAACTATTTTGTCGGCCAAGGTGATTGCCAACTCGCCAACCTGCTTGGTCAAGGCCGAAACAGCTTGCGCTCGTTCGGCAGCCATGGATGCCTCAGCCGCTGCGGTGACACTTGCCGCGGCCGTACGTGCTTCATTGCGTGCTTCCTCGATGATGGCCGTTCGGTCGGCTTGTGCCTGGGTACGAATACCCGAGGCTTCCTCACGTGCACCCGCCAGCTGAGTCTTGTATTGACCAAGAACTTCAGCTGCTTCGGCCTCAGCGATGCTGGCACGCTCAAGGCCCCCCTCGATCAAGTTGGCACGCTCATCGAGCGTCTCCTTGATCTTGGGGAGGGCAAACTTGGCCAACCCACCGAAAACGATCAGGAACGCTATGAGGCCAATGATGAATTCATCAACGGGTACTGCAAGTACCGATGGCATCTCCTCGCCTGCCTCGCCAGCGGCGAGGACTGCGGTTAACACGTTCATATGAACCTTTCTTTTCCCTCAGAGCCCTATTTCCGCAAAAGTATGCGGGAGATCACGGTCCGAATACGAAGGGAACAACAAAGCCGATGAGTGCAAGGGCTTCAGCGAGTGCGAAACCGAGGAGCATGTTCTGGCGAATAACACCATATGCCTCGGGTTGGCGGGCAATGGCTTGTACGCCTTGACCGAAGATGATTCCGATACCGATACCAGGACCAATAGCTGCGAGACCGTAGCCGATGGATCCAATGGAACCGGTGAGTTCCGCGAGAAGCGACATATCGTTTCCTTTTCATTCCGCACCGACATCTGTCGGTCTGGTGATTAGTGGTTATCTATTCATTTGTAGGGACCGCAAGAAAGTGATTACGGCTTAATGCTCAGCGTGCAGCGCGCTCCCAATGTAAACGGCAGCGAGCAGAGTGAAGATGTAGGCCTGGAGCCCTTGGATGAAGGCTTCAAACCCTGTGAGAAGTATGGAAAGACCAAAACTTGCAGCCGATCCCAAAAGTCCAATGACGCTGAAACTCAGAAGGTAGAACGCGGCAACGCTGAAAGTAGCGAGCAACAGGTGACCGGCAAACATGTTGGCAAACAGACGAACCGCATGTGTGAACGGCCTAACAAGTAGGTTCGAGATCAGTTCAATGGGCGTGAGAAGGACATACATGGCCTTGGGCACACCTGGCGGGAACATGATGTTCTTGAAAAATCCGATGGGACCCTGCTTGATCATGCCCAACGGCACCCAGAGCAGGTAGACGATAACTGCGAAAGCAACGGGGATCGCGAAAATTGATGTCACAGGAATCTGTGCACCGGGGACGATTCCCCAGAAGTTGAGAATCCACACCATGAAGAAGAAGGTGAACAGGAATGGGATGAATTTGTCGCCGCCCTTGCCAATGGTTTCGCGGACAATGCCATCGCGGATAAAGAGATAGCCCATCTCCCCCACGCTTTGCGCGCCCCGAGGGACCAATTTGGGCTTGCGGAATGCGTAGCCAAAGAAGCCAAGAATCAAAACAACGGCCAAAAACAGCAGGAAGGTGACTTTTGAAATATTGAACTGGAGCGAACCAATACTGAAAGACAAAATCGCCTCAAACTGAAAGATCTCAGCTCCTGGGGCGGGGAAGCCGCAACCCGAGAAAAGGTGACAATTCGGTCCGCCGGAGGCGAGGACGCCGTAGGTCATCAACGAACCCCTTCAGTCTTAACGGTGCTATCAGTGTTATCAGTGTTAGTAGTGCCTAACAGTGTTGAACCAGTTTTCTGTGCCCACGCGTTACCAGCGGAGCCATTTTCTCGCATCGCCTTATTCTCCCGAGCGAGCCCGGTGAAAATGAGGTAGTACGAAAGTCCCAGCCCTACCAGCGCCCCGACGGCCATCAATGCTGCCCGATTCCCGAGCCACAGTGACGCGACCCATCCGAGTCCCGCGTAGAGCACAAGCCCAGCGATCAACCTGCTGGAAATGATCCACGCGGTGTTATCCATGCTGGGCACCACACGTTGGTGCGTGCTGCCCGTAATGGATTGCGCGCGCGAACGGTACCACCGCGGCTCATACGCCGGGATCTCGGGTTGAGACTCGGGAAGGCTCATTTGCGCTCACCCTCCGATGTCGCGGGGGCCCCCGCAGCAGGATCGACATAGAGCACCTTGGTGGTACCAAAAATCCACACTTCAAGCAAGGTCCACACCAAGGTGCCTGTCAGGATCGCGGCAGCAAAAGCCTTGGTATCAAAGGCTGTTGTGTCAGCAAATAGCACGATGATCAACAAGAGCACGCCTATTTTGACGAGGTACAGGGTCAAGGCCATGGTGAGGGCCATTTGCGGATTGGATCGTAGGACTGCACCCAATGCAACCTGGCCGACTGAGAAAAATACAACGACCAGTGCGGTTCCGAGTACTGCTCCAATGGCCGCGGAACTACCGCCGATCCAGGAAGAGATCACCACAACAACCCCACCAGCAACAACGGCACCAACGCCCGCACGACGCAGCACAAGTGCGTCAATGGTGCGTTCTTTCGGCATGCTCACTTATCCTCGTGTTCGGTTCATGTCACTAGTTGGCGATTTTTCCACATGCGGTGTACTTGGATTTCAAATCCAGATGGTAGGGAGCACGTTACCCCATGAATGCTGAAGTGGTGTCAGCCCGTGCGATCGACAAAAGGTGATATACCTCGCACCGCTTGGTCCCCTGGCGCCTTGCGCACCAAAGCAATAACGATGACCACACCGATCACGGTACCAACCAAGGCATAGGGCAGCGGAAAAAATGCAACTGCCAGAGCTGCACCTGAAATCAAAGCGGTCACTGCGTACATTAGGAAAACAGCTCGGCGCTGCGAATGACCCATTTCAAGGAGCCTGTGATGCAGATGCTGCTTGTCGGGGGCAAAAGGATTGCGGCCAGCCCGAGTGCGCCGAATTACCGCCAAGAAAAGATCGACAAGCGGTATCGCCATCACCGCGAGTGGGAGCAACACGGGAAGCAGCGCTGGGAAGAACACTCCGCCGCT
>JBDQMZ010000252.1:0-4438 GCA_040261955.1 Candidatus Nanopelagicales bacterium | reverse complement strand
GATGGCACTGATGGGAACTCGCCCCGCAAGGTAAATGTCGCCCAGGGGATCAACAGCAAAGGCCACCGCATAGGTCTTGAGATTCTTTTCCAGCAACCAACGATAAACATCTTCGGCATTCTCATCAGGCCGTCGCGCAACGAATGCATTCACTGTCACGGCAGATTCGCCAATACTGAGCGAGCAGGTGGTTCGAAGCTTCTTTTCTCCGGGAATCGTGACAACAAAAATATTGCTAACTAATTCATAAGACAAATCGTTGGCATCAAGATAACTCGAGATGATTTCTATGGCGAGATTACTGCTCACGCGTGAACGCTTTCCTGAGAGAGGGCAAGCGAGTAAGTCTGGAGCAGTCCGGCAGTGGTGTTTTCCCAGCCAAAGGATGCGGCATGCATCCGTGCACAGGCTGCAAGTTCATCCCGGTGCAGTGGATTCATGATCAACTGGTTGAGGACATGTGAGTAGGCGATTGGGTTGTGTCCATGAACGAGTTGTCCACTCACGCCGTCAGCAACTGCTGTGGTGAGGCCACCGACCGCTGAAGCAACAACGGGAGTTCCACACGCTTGAGACTCAATGGCAACTAGGCCAAATGATTCGGAGTAGGACGGCACCACGGTGAGATCTGCTGCGCGATACCAACTCACGAGTTTTTCACGGGTACCGGGAGGTTCAAATTGGATGTTGTCACTGATGCCGAGTTCGGCAGCCAGATTGGACAAGGATTCTGGGTGCTCTAAACCTGTGCCGGATGCACCGCCGCAGATCACGACGACCAACGAGCTGCGCAATTCGGGCCGCATTGCAATAAGTTCTGCCGCAGCACGAATCAGAATGTCAGGAGCCTTGAGCGGTTGAATTCGACCCACGAACAACAGCACGGTCGCATCAAGTGGCAGCCCAAGTTCCTGTCGCGCCGTGGATTGCGGGCCAGGGGAGAACGAATCGAGATCGACGCCAGGGTTCACAACATCAATAGCCCGCGGATTTGCGCCGTAGAGATCAATGAGTTGCTGCGCCTCGACTTGCGTGTTTGCAACCAAACGCGAGGAGACATCAACCACCTGTTGCTCACCAATGATGCGCATTTCGGGTTCGGCGCGATCACCCTGGGCGATATCGAGATTCTTCACGCGACCCATCGTGTGCATGGTGTGAATGAGTGGCACTCGCCACCGCTCTGATGCGAGCCACCCCACCTGACCGGACAGCCAATAGTGTGAATGGATCAAGTCGTAGTAGCCCTCGGGTTGAGCAGCTTCGGCGCGAAGTACACCCGCTGTCACTGCGCAGAGCTGACCGGGCAGGTCATTCTTGAGTAATCCCTCGAATGGTCCGGCAGTGATTCTTTTCACCGTGACGCCAGGCGAGAGTTCAACATCATTGTGATGGGCGGATGACGTTGCCCGTGTGAAAATGTCCACTTCAACCCCGGTCAACGCCAAGCGCTTGGACGTCTCAACAACGTACACATTCATTCCACCCGCATCGCCTGTTCCAGGTTGATCAAGGGGTGAGGTGTGGATTGACAGAACTGCAATCCGTCGAGGCAACATAGTGAAGTTGTTCTGCTTAATTAGAGAGCGATACGGCTACGTAGGGCTCACCGGTCACGATCGTTACCACTCGTTTAGACACGGACACGGCGTGGTCGGCGTAGCGTTCATAAAAGCGGGAGAGAAGTGTGACATCGATTGCTTCCTCGACGCCGTACTTCCAGGATGGTGAAAGAACGATGGTGAACAATTCTCGGTGAAGCCGGTCCATTTCTTCATCGTGGCGGGCAATGTCCGCGCAGAGGGAGACGTCTTGAGTTGCAATGACCGACCCGGTCTTTGACACGATAGCTTCTGCCAATCCACCCATTTCCGCGAAAGTCCCGCGCACCTCTTGAGGAACCGCGACTTTGGGGTGACGCATGCGCGCTTGTTTCGCCACATGCTCGGCAAGGTCCCCCATTCGTTCCAAGGAGCTCGAGATCCGCATGGATCCCAAGATGCTGCGCAAGTCTGAGGCCACGGGCGCTTGGAGGGCAATGACTTCGAAGCAGCGCTCCTCAATTCCGGCGGTGAGGATATCTACCTTGGCATCAAAGTCGATGACGGCTTCGGCAAGTTGCAAATCGGCGTCAAGGAGGGCTTGGGTAGCCCGGTTCATGGCAGAACCAACAAGTCGAGTGACCTCGACAAGGTCCGCATTAATGTTTTCAAGTTGTTCGTAATAGGCCTCGCGCATGACCACTCCATTTCCGTTGGTAACCCAACTTTACGCCTCAGGTCCCAAATTGCATTAATTGCGGACCCCTCAGGTACCAATGTGGGTAATGGTGAGCCCCCAAAGTGAATGCGTGGCAAACACGAGGTGAATTCCAGGTTCAATTGGTGGAACCTTGTACGAACTTTCATGTTTTCCGCCATCGCGGGTGATTCGGCGACCTAAAAACGCCCTATTCTGTGCACTGTGGCGATTCGCAAAAAAGACGCAGCTGATCCAGCTGACTTGTCGACAACTAGAACTTCGGCTATTTACCCTGCAGTTTCTGAGGAAATAGTTCGGATTCTTTCGATTTTGCCATCTGCCTCCTTGGTTGTTGCGCCCGATGGCACAGTCCTCAGAGCGAGTTCACGGGCTCTCATCCTGGGAATTGTGAATAGGAACTCCCTGGCAGTCGCCGATATTGCCGAGATCGTGGCCAAGGTTGCCAAGGATGGTTCGCCTCGCGAACAGGCTTTGCGGGTGCGACGCCCCCCATTGGGCCGGGAATTACTCGAAGTCAAGGCGCGGGTTGCTCAGTTGAGTTCGGGTGCAATTTTGGTACTCATCGATGACCTCGCAGAGGAGAGACGTGTCGATGCGGTGCGCAGGGACTTTGTTGCCAACGTGAGCCATGAACTTAAGACCCCGGTTGGTGCGCTATCACTCTTGGCGGAAGCGGTTCTCAGTTCAGCCGATGACCCAGCACAGGTAGAGCACTTCGCTGAAAAGATGCAAGCTGAGGCTAATCGTCTTGCGAGTTTGATCCAGGATGTAATTGATCTCTCACGTTTGCAGAGCGATGACTCGATGAACCGTGCGGAACTTGTTGAAACAGATGTTCTGATCAATCGTGCGATCGAGGAAGTCAAGACCCTTGCCGTTGGTTTGGGGGTGGAGATCATTCGAGGGGAAGATGTTGACTCGGTGATTCTCGGAGACCGTGGGCAGCTTTTGACAGCGCTGCGCAACCTCCTGACGAATGCGATCAACTATTCCGCGGCGAATACACGAGTTGCCGTGACAACCCGCGAAGTGGATGGAATTGTTGAAATCTCCATAAAAGATGCGGGCATGGGAATCCCCGCTCATGATCTTGATCGCATATTTGAACGCTTTTATCGTGTTGATCCGGCGCGCTCGCGAGGCACCGGAGGCACGGGCCTTGGTCTTGCAATTGTCAAACATGTGTGTCAAAACCACGGTGGTGAATGCACGGTGTGGTCCGAAATGGGGACCGGTTCAACATTCACCCTGCGGATTCCTTCGTATAACCCGATGCTCGATGATTCCTGCGGCCCCAAGGAATTCACCGTCGATACGCTCTCTGTGGTGAAAGGCAAGGGGCTGTGACGCGAGTACTGGTTGTTGAAGACGAAGATTCATTTTCTGATGCCCTCTCCTTCATGCTTCGCAAGGAAGGCTACGAAGTCTTTATCGCCTCGGACGGCAACATGGCTCTCACCGAATTTGACAAACATGGTCCCGACCTCGTTTTGCTTGACTTGATGTTGCCGGGGATCTCGGGAACAGAGGTCTGTAGAACGATTCGTGGGAAATCTTCAGTTCCCATCATCATGCTGACAGCCAAGGACGGCGAAGTGGACAAGGTTGTAGGGCTTGAGCTGGGCGCCGACGACTACGTGACTAAGCCATTTTCATCTCGCGAACTTCTAGCTCGGATTCGTGCGGTCCTCCGACGTCAAGGTGAGCAAGAAGAATTACTGCCTCCAACGGTTGAAGCCGGCGGTGTCCGCATTGATGTTGAGCGTCACGTTGTATCCGTGCGCGGTTCGAGCATCACCATGCCGCTCAAGGAATTTGATCTGCTGGAATTCTTGGTCAGAAACTCCGGCCGTGTTCTCACACGCAATCAACTCATCGATCGAGTGTGGGGTGCTGATTACGTCGGCGACACAAAAACCCTCGATGTTCACATCAAGAGACTGCGTGCAAAAATCGAAGAAGACCCCGCAAATCCTGTTCATATATTGACGGTTCGAGGCCTAGGTTACAAGTATGAAATATAACGGTCGACAGCCAATTATTTCTTGACGACTACGTTTGATCAGCCCAAATCGTGAACGATTCCTTGGGAATCGGTAATTTGAAATCTACTGCGATACTGTCCTCCTCTTAAACTCGATTGAAGGGCACCCAAAATGATTGGCCTTGGAACGAT
>JBDQMZ010000251.1:0-4824 GCA_040261955.1 Candidatus Nanopelagicales bacterium | reverse complement strand
TCGCTCACTCTCTGGGAGTTCCGCAACAAAATGTGTTTTTCGCAGCATCGGCACCAGATGCGATCAGGGCAGCAATCGTCGGCATCTACCGACTGAGGAGCGCCGTTTCCAATCAGGTGCTTTTAGGAGCCGTGGAATCCATGGCCGTCTTGGATAGCACTCAGGCCCTGCCAGGGGTTCAGGTGGTCACAATCGATTGTGACGCGAAGGGCGCTATATCAATTGATTCACTCCTCAAGTCACTGGAGCGAGCGCCCGCGGGCGGGCCCGCACTGGTTTGCCTCCAGGTTGCCAACGCAGAGGTGGGCACGCGCCAACCGTTCGAACAAGTTCTCGCGGCTTGTAGGGAGCGGGGGGTCACATTGATCGCCGACTCCACCGGTGTCATCACCCATGATCAGCTTCCTGCCGATTTCGATGTACTCATTGCACCCGCCAGGGATTGGGGTGGCCCACCGGGCGTTGCCATCTTGATCACTGCAACCCATGTGCGGTGGAGACCCGATGAAGCCCCCGACCGAGGCTGGATCGGAGGATTCCCTGACATCCCAGCCGCAGCGGCAGCCGCAGTTGCCTTGGAGGAATCAATCGACTGGACACCCTCTGCAAACAGGGCCAGGGACCAGATCAGTCAGGTGCGTAACGCATTGGAGGACGCGGGCATAACCTGTGCTGGGGATACGAACAACCGGTTGCCACACATTCTCACGTTCACGATCACGGGCGCAGCAGCTGGTGCGTTGGTCACCGAACTCGATAAACGCGGAATCGCAGTTGCAGCGGGATCTGCCTGCACGGCCGACACCAGAATGCCCTCACATGTCCTTGAAGCCATGGGCCTGCCCAATGATGCAAGCATCCGAATTTCTTTGCCCCGCAACTGCAGCCAGGAAACCATCGACCTTTTCCTTCGCGAACTGCCTCCAGCGTTAGAACACGTGCGCAACAACTAACAACCTGCTGTCAGAAGCATGCTCGGTTCTCTAGAGCGACTAGAAGCGATTCGAGATATTGATCACGCGAAATTTCAACGACTCCCAAAGTTGCTAGATGGTCGGTTTTCCACTGAACATCGACAAGCCTTGGGCCTGGGCATCTCGATAGTTTTTCCACCAATGCGACGAGGGCGACTTTTGAAGCGTCACTGTCACGATGAAACATGGACTCCCCTGCAAAAAGTCCGCCCAACTCGATCCCATAAAGTCCGCCAGCCAGTTCGCCTTTGTGATTCCACACTTCAACAGAATGTGCAAAGCCCATGGAATGTAATTGCTCATAGGTGTTAATGAATTCCTGCGTGATCCACTGCCCTTCTTCACCAGGTCTTTGGCATTCACTCATAACCTCAACAAATGCTTGGTCAAATGTGAGCTCAAACTTCTTCATCGAATGAGAGAGGGACTTTGTTACTCGTAGTTCAGTCAATGGGAGAACTCCCCTGGGGTTAGGAGACCACCAGCCAAGCACAGAGGAGTCATCTGAATCAGCAAGATTCACATGCATGGGGAAAAGCCCCGTGGCATATCCATGGAGAACGGTGGCGGGAGCCAAATCAGCACCGATACCGACAAGATCCTCATCAGGATCAGCACTAGACGGATCAGGCAATTGCCAGTAGCACTGCGGGAGTGCAATGCCCCCTGCCTCAAGCGGTCGCATTGCAGTGGTCAGCTACGGCCTTGAACAGGAAATATGTTCTTGAACCTCAGCAGCCGCATGATCACCATAACTCTGAGCCATGCGATCCAGAAAATGCTGTTGTGCCAATTCATATTCCTGTGTACCAATCGTTTCAATAACGTAGGTCGCGAGAAGTGAACCAATTTGTGCGGAGCGTTCATCGCCCAAGCCCCACGCTTGGCCTGCAAGGAATCCAGCTCGAAATGCATCGCCCACACCTGTTGGGTCAGCCTTGCGAAGTTCCTCAGCTATGGGAACTTCAATGAGTTCCTGGCCACGACGTGCAATGCGAGCACCATTGGCACCCATGGTGGTTACACGGACGTTCACCATTCCAGCGATGTCTGCCGCGTTCCACCCCGTTTTTTGTTCAATGAGTGCAGATTCATACTCGTTGGTGAACAAGTATTCGGCGCCCTCGATCAAAGGTTTCACTTCATCGCCATTCATGCGAGCAAGTTGCTGCGAGGGATCAGCAGCGAATGGATACCCGCGGAACCGACATTCCTCAGTGTGGCGAATCATCGCCTGCGGGTCATTTGCTCCGATCAGAACAACTTCAACGGAGCCTGCTTGATCGACAATCGGCTTGAGTTCGATATTTCGAGCCTCGCTCATGGCACCCGCGTAAAACGTGGCTATCTGATTCTGCTCTGCATCCGTGGTGCATACGAATCGAGCAGTGTGTGCGCTGTCAGAAATGTGAACGCCGCTCGTGTCTACCCCGTGACGACCCAACCAACTGTCGTAGTCCGCGAAGTCAGGGCCAGCGGCTCCGACGAGCACCGGGTTCAGTCCCAAGCAGCCCATGCCGAACGCAATATTTGGTGCAACCCCACCACGCCGAATCTCGAGCTCGTCGACCAAAAAGGAAAGAGAGACTTTGTCCAGCTGCCCCTCAACGAGAGAGTCCACAAAGTTGCCTGGAAATGTCATCAGGTGATCGGTTGCAATGGAACCGGTAATGAGAATAGCCACCTGCGGGAGCCTACATGCCTTTCACATGATTGACAGCGAGGATCACGCATTGGTGCACGAAAAAGAGTGGAAAAAGCAAGTGGGCCACTGAATTCTCAGTGACCCACCAGTGTGTATGTTTTTTTGTCCTAGTGGAAGCTGTCCCCACATGCGCACGAACCCGTGGCATTTGGGTTATCGATGGTAAACCCCTGCTTTTCAATGGTGTCCACGAAGTCGATCGTGGCACCGCTGAGGTACGGCGCACTCATGCGGTCAGTGACGACATTGACACCGTCAAAGTCTTTGTTGACATCGCCATCAAGGTTGCGATCGTCAAAGAAAAGTTGGTATCGAAGACCCGAGCAACCACCTGGCTGCACTGCGATACGCAGCGCGAGGTCATTGCGACCTTCAGCCTCAAGGAGGACCTTTACTTTGTCGGCCGCAGCAGGGCTGAGGAGCAGGCCATCGGATACTGCTTGGTCGGATACGGAAGTTTCTGTGGTCATCTGTGTGCCTACTTTCTTCGTGTTCATCATTGGCATTCGTACCGAACATTTGAATCCGCCAAGTCTCGCTCATATTCACGGATATCGTCAAGAGTAAGCCCGTTGTGCCTATTACGCTCGTTGCACCCCCATTTTGCACATCGATTGGACATTGATCGCGCCGTAGCTGGTCCGTGGAGTTCGAATTGCCAAACCCCAAAATCTCGGGGCCCGACCTGAAACGAGACAATAGTCAGATGACCGGAACATTCACCGATCCAACACCTTCACCTCTCGCGCTGCTCTTACTCGGCCAGCAGGCCGATTCGCAAAGTGAACGTGGGGTGGAGTGCCCCGGTGATCTCCCCCCAGCTTCTGATCCCGATCTCGTGGCTCGTGCGCAAAAAGCAAAAGCACAATTGGGCGATCGAGTTTTTATTTTGGGTCACCACTACCAGCGCGATGAAGTAATCCAATTTGCCGATGTCACAGGCGATTCATTCAAATTGGCACAGAAAGCGGCAGCGCAGCCACAAGCGGAATTCATCGTCTTTTGTGGTGTGCACTTCATGGCCGAGAGCGCCGATATTCTGACCGCTGATTCGCAGAAAGTCATTCTTCCTGATCTCGCCGCAGGCTGCTCCATGGCTGACATGGCCGAGATCACTCAAGTTGAGCAATGCTGGGCTGACCTCACCGCCGCAGGAGTTGCAAACACAACGATTCCCATCACTTATATGAACTCCACCGCCGCGATCAAGGCGTTCACCGGTCGCAACGGTGGCTCCGTGTGCACGTCGAGCAATGCCAAGGTCAGCCTCGAGTGGGCATTCGCACAAGGCGAGAAGGTTCTGTTTCTCCCAGACCAGCACCTCGGGCGCAATACCGCCGTCAGGGACCTTGGACTGAGACTGGATGACTGCGTTGTTTACAACCCCAATCGGCCCAATGGCGGACTCACGGTGGAGCAGATTCAACGAGCAAAGGTCATTTTGTGGAAGGGACACTGCAGCGTCCACGGCCGCTTCACCCCCGAATGCGTCGACGACGTCCGCGCAAAAGTTCCCGGGATCACGGTGATCGTGCACCCGGAATGCACCTATGAAGTTGTTGAAAAAGCAGATCAAGTTGGATCAACTGAAAAGATCATTGCTGCAATTGAAGCCGCCTCTGCAGGCTCGGCGTGGGCAATCGGGACTGAACTGAACCTTGTTAAGCGACTCGCACTCGCGCACCCAGACAAGGAAATTGTTTATCTCGACAAAACCGTGTGCTTCTGTTCAACCATGAACCGCATTGATTTACCCCACCTGGTTTGGTCATTGGAGCAGCTAGTTGACGGTAACTCGGTCAATCAGATCACCGTTGATGCCGATACCAGCGAGTGGGCGCGAGTTGCTTTGGACCGGATGCTTGCCCTGCCCGGTGTATCACCTGCTGCAGACTAGAAAGCGCCCAAGAAACAAGTTCTTGGGCGCCCTCTAAATTCAGATTTATCAGGTGGTCTTGACCAGAAGTGCCTTGTCCTTCTCTCCGTACACACCGATCAGGCCCTGGTCCCCATTGCCACAAAGTCCCTTGCTGCCGCGGCAGGGCCCCATTTCAAGTCCATAGTAAAAAGAGCCTTTGCGGCCAAACTCCGCGTTTATGGTGAACTGGCCGTTCTTACGCACTGTGGTGCAGGCCCCTTCAAGAG
>JBDQMZ010000250.1:0-3656 GCA_040261955.1 Candidatus Nanopelagicales bacterium | reverse complement strand
GTAATCACTTGAGCCATTTCCATGGTCTGCTTGTTCCAGAGTTCCGGGAGTTGCTCAAAGTATCGATCAACAAATGCACCCATGAGTTCAGGCTGATCAGGATCCTGGAATCCACCGATTGTTGCTTCAATGATCGTGTTGGGCAATTCAGTGTTGTTGAACACCGCATCCCAGGCGGCATCCTTGGCGCTTCGTGTTGGACGTGAGGCCAGGGCCATGGTCGCTTGACGTTTTCCGGTTGCGGTGTTGTCGCTTTCCAGTTCTGCATCGATTTCGACCTCGCCGCGGTCACCTGCTGCGACAAGGGCCTGCAACATGCTCCACCGCAAATCGGTGTCAACAACGATTCCCGGCCATGTGGTAGTTCCATCAAGCAGGGCCGCAACAGTTTCGAGTTGGGCATTGGTTGTTGCATTACCAATGAATACCTTGGTGAATGCAAGTTGGTGATCGCTGCCGGCCTCAGCGGCAGCTGCAAACCGCTCACACGCCTCAGCGAGACGAAGGCGGTATTCCTCGCGGTGTTTGGGATCGGCAAATTGATCGATGGCAAGACTTAATTGGCGTAGGACACCGGAAACAACGCCGACATCGGATTCACTTTCAATTCCTGAAAGCACAAGTGCGAGGAATTCCCCGGTGCTGACCTCGGCGTCGCGCGTCATGTCCCAGGCCGCGCTCCAAATGACGGCGCGAGCAAGGGAGTCTGAGATTCCGCCGAGATGCTGGGTGGCTGTTGTCCACGACTTGGTATCGAGACGTACTTTGGCGAATGTGAGGTCGCCATCGTTGACCAACAACAGGTCTGGCTGTTTGGCTCCAGCGAGTTCTTCGACTTCGGTGAGTGCACCGGTGACATCGATGGAAATGAAGTCGCGACGAACGAGCGCTCCGTCCTGCAAGTCATATAGACCCAAGCCAACGCGATGGGACCGCAGAGTTTGTTCAACGCCCTCAGGGGCGCTCGGCGGTTCCTGCTCAATTGTGACCTTGGTGTAATTGCCATTGCTATCGACTTCAACCAGTGGGCGAAGCAAGTTCACCCCACTTGTTTGCAGCCACTGACGGGTCCAATCTGAAAGATCGCGGCCGCTGGTAACTTCAAGTTCGGTCAATAGATCGCTGAGTTGGGTATTCCCCCAGGCATGTTTGTTGAAGTACACGCCAATGCCTGCCATGAATTCAGGTTCCCCGACCCATGCAACGAGTTGGCGCAATGCTGAAGCACCCTTGGCATAGGTGATCCCATCAAAGTTGACGCGAACAGCATCGAGGTCATACATGTCGGCTGCGATTGGGTGTGTTGATGGCAGTTGGTCTTGGCGGTATGCCCACGCTTTGCGCAGGTTGGCAAACGTTGTCCACGCATCGTTGTAACGAGTAGCGTGCACATTGGCATGGTGGGCGGCCCACTCTGCGAATGACTCGTTGAGCCAGAGATCATCCCACCAACTCATGGTGACCAAGTTCCCAAACCACATGTGGGCAAGTTCATGAAGAATCGTGTTGGCGCGTTGTTCATAGGCGGCAATTGTCACGCGACTGCGAAAGATTAGGTCCTCAAGGAAAGTGACGCACCCAGCATTTTCCATTGCGCCTGCATTGAATTCAGGGACAAAAAGCTGGTCATACTTGGCAAATGGGTAGCCCACCTTGAATTGGTCTTCGAAGAATGCGAAACCTTGTTTTGTGACTTGGAAAATTTCGTCAGAGTCAAGGTACTGCGAGAGCGACTGCCGGCAGAAAATTCCCAGTGGGTAGGTGCCGTAGGGGCCCGAGTATTCATCCCGAACTTCAAAGTAGGGGCCAGCAACCAGTGCCGTGATGTAGGTGGAAATTGTTGGAGTTGGTTCGAATGACCATGTCTTTGTGTTATCACCATCAACAACCTGGGCCATGGGTGAGTTGCTGATCACTTTCCAGTGGGCAGGAGCGGTGACAGTGAGAGTGAACATTGCTTTCAAATCAGGTTGCTCAAAACATGCGTACATGCGGCGGGCATCGGCTGACTCGAACTGCGTGTACAGATAGGTCTCGCTATCCACGGGATCAACAAAACGGTGCAGCCCTTCGCCCGTGTTCATGAACTTTCCCTGGGCTGTGATGACGGCGGTATTCATCGCCTCCAAGTTGGGCAACTCAATGCGCGCTCCCTTGACAACGGCCCTCACATCGAGGGCAGTCCCGTTCAGGACGACTGAATTCACCTCAGGGGCAATGAGATCGATCCACGTGGAGGCACCAGGTTCGTTGCAGGCAAACACCACGGTTGTCTCGGTGGGGAAGGTCGGGCCAGTTGAAGTGACATCGAGAACAACGTCGTAGGAAGTCACCGAAATCAATTGCGATCGCTGTGCTGCCTCAGCGCGGGTGATGTTCTCGGATCGGGACTCTGTTGCCTGGGTGTCAGTCATGACCAAATCTTTGCACGGAGCATGGTGCATGGCGCATAGTGCAGGGTGCGCGGTGCACGGGTCTATGCAAGGGTCGTGGGCTGAACTGGTTATTCCCGTACCGGTGACTGTTCGCCCAGCAGGCTGCTTGCCTGCGTGGAAGAATGCCGACATGGCTACTGATGTTGAGTTCTGGTTTGACCCTCTGTGCCCGTGGGCGTGGATTACTTCTCGGTGGATGAAAGAGGTCGAGAAAGTTCGCGACGTCAAGGTCACCTGGAGCGTGATGTCTCTAGCCGTGCTCAATGAGGGCAAAGACCTACCTGCGGAGTATGTGGAACTCATGAAAACTGCGTGGGGCCCCGTGCGGGTTTGCATTGCAGCTGAGGCCCAGTTTGGCAAGGGAGTGCTTGACGCCTTGTACACGGCGTTGTGCACACGAATCCACAGGGAAGACCGAAAGGATCTCCAGCAAATCATTGCTGAATCTTTGTCCGAATGCGGTCTGCCCGCTGAACTCGCGACCGCCATGAATACAACCGATTTTGATGAACAATTGCGAGCGAGTCATGAGCGAGTGATCGCGTTGGTGGGAAGCGATGTGGGCACACCGGTGATTTCACTTCCCGGTCCTGATGGCAACCCGATTGAATTCTTTGGCCCGGTGATTACCCCGATTCCTGTGGGCGATCAAGCTGGAAAGTTGTGGGACGGCGCTGTCCTTGTCGCTTCGGTCCCAGGTTTTTATGAACTCAAGCGCACCCGGACAGAAGGTCCATCCTTTGATTAAATCAACTCCAAGTTCTCGCGGAACCTGCATTTTCGATGGTCAGTGCGGCATCTGCCGCAAGTCCGTGAGACTTGCTGTGAAAGTTGGTGCTCGCTGCGAGTTCATCCCATCGCAATCAGTTGATTTTGGGTTGCAACCGGCAGGGGTCACGGCAGAGCGCTGCACCCGCGAAGTCGTTTTTGTTGATGCACAGGACCAGGTTTATGGGGGTGCGCTCGCTGTTTCACAGGTCTTGCTCGAGAGTAAGTTGCGCTGGGTTGGTGTGGTGATTGCAGCGCCAGTGGTCCTGCCGGTAACGCAGGCTACCTATCGTTGGGTGGCTCGGAATCGCTGGCGGATCCCGACTCGGGAATACTGCAGCACATGAGTAACTCAGAAGGCACATCAGATTCAGTCACAACCCAGGCCTGGCGAGGGTTTGCCAGTGACAACTACGCAGGTGTGCACCCCGAGGTTCTCAAAGCATTGGTTCG
>JBDQMZ010000249.1:0-6189 GCA_040261955.1 Candidatus Nanopelagicales bacterium | reverse complement strand
GTAAATAGCGCGGTCCGTGGCAATGACATCCCTGGGTTCATACCCTTTCGGTCCCACGCCATGGGCCCTGACCCGCTCCCCTTTTGGAATGTTGAGCAAGACGGAAGACTCTTTCAGTTCCTTGGTTAGTTTCACTATGCCTCACCAAAAGAAATTTCCCGCAAACTGCGACGATAACTTTCTAATGCAAAAAGTTGTTGCATGATTTCTGGTGAATCGCCGTCTTCTTCAGCTCTGGTGAGTTGACCTTTGAGCTCATCAATCCGACGTGATGAATCAATTTCCAGGAGTCTGGCAATCATGCCTACTGCATAGCGTTCATCCGTACCTGCTTCGGCTGGCATTGGTTCGACCGCGAGCTCACGCACCGTTGAGCGCACTTCATCATCGGGTGAAGCGGCAAGAACGGCGTCAATCCAGGCCATGTCAAGGAGATTCGCGGAAGGCCCACCAGCAGCAACGATTGCCAAGTGAACTTGTTCCGCTTTTTCATGCGTAAATGCTGTTGGTTCCAGACTCTGATACCACTCACTCACGGCACCGGGGTATTGCAGCGCAGCTTTTAGCGCTTCACGTTCAACGGATGCCCCAATGGGCGATCTGCTCGTTCGGGTTGGTTGAGAGTTTTTCCCCGTCACAGCCCTGCTCACCGTGGCTGGATCCATGCCCAACCACCCAGCAAGCCGTCGTGCGTACTCGGGTCTCAATGACGTGTCACGGATCTTGCTCACGATTGGTGCGCTTTCTTTCAAGGCGGCGATCCGGCCTTCAGAGGTATTGAGGTCATAGGTTGCAAGAACGGATTTAATTGCAAACTCAAAAAGTGGAACGCGATTTTCAATCAACGCTTGCACCGCTGCGTCACCATGTTGCAACCTCAGATCGCATGGGTCAAGTCCGGATTTCTCAACGGCGACAAATGTTTGTGAGACAAATCGCTGGTCTTCTTCAAATGCCCGAAGTGCTGCTTTCTGGCCGGCTGCATCCCCATCAAAGGTGAAAACCACCTGGCCTTTCATGCGATCGTCATCCATGAGTAGACGACGCAACACTTTTATGTGTTCGGTGCCAAAGGCAGTGCCACAGGTGGCAACCGCGGTGCCCACACCTGCGAGGTGGGCAGCCATTACGTCGGTGTAACCCTCAACGATCACCGCTTGTTGTTCCTTGGACACTTGTTTGCGGGCAAGGTCGAGGCCATAGAGAACAGAACTCTTTTTATATATAGGTGTCTCTGGGGTGTTGAGGTATTTGGGTCCCTCATCATCGTCGTACAACTTGCGAGCACCAAAACCGATTACATCGCCGCCGAGATCCTTGATGGGCCACACCAACCGCCCCCGGAATCTGTCGTACACACCGCGATTTCCTTGACTCACCAAACCGCCAGCAAGCAGTTCCTGTTCGGTGAAGCCCAACCCTTTGAGGTGGCTGGTCAGTGCATCCCAACCTTTGGGCGCGTATCCAACACTAAAAGTTTGGGCGGCTTGTCCATCAAAACCGCGATCGGTGAGAAATGCGCGACCTGTCTCTGCTTCAGGGCTGCTCAACTGGGATTGATAGAACTCAGCTGCTTTCTTGTGCGCCTCAACCAGTCGCTTGCGCTGACCCTGTTGTTTATTGGGTGCGGCGCCGCCATCAACATATTGCAGGGTGACACCGGCTTTGTCTGCCAATTTTTCCACGGCTTCGGTGAATGTGAGGTGATCAATTTTTTGCACGAAACTCAGCAGATCCCCGCCTTCGCCGCACCCAAAGCAGTACCACATGCCGCGACTAGGTGTGACGTGAAAACTCGGCGAACGTTCATCGTGGAATGGGCATAGACCCTTGAGGGAACCTCCACCTGCAGGCTTGAGGCTGACATATTCGCGCACGACATCGTCGATGCGGGCGCGCTCGCGCACCTCAGCGATGTCTTGGTCTCGAATCCTGCCTGCCACGCTGGCAGTCTATGTCTGGCATCGCCCAGGGGTCTATTCACGCACCATTCGCATTGATTCCTGAGTCAATGCACGCCAGAACCCCAAATGGGTGTTCACTGGAGACATGAACCCACAAGCATCACCCGGTGACTCACTCGAAATTGACCAACTTCGCGCGGACACCCCCGGTTGCTCACGGGTCATTCACCTCAATAACGCCGGCAGCGCCCTTCCCCCGTCAGTGGTTGTCGACACCATGATCGAGCACCTCAGACTCGAAGAGATGATGGGTGGGTACGAGGCGTTCCAGCGCGAAAGTGATCGGTTCAAACAAATCTACCGATCCATTGCCACCCTGCTGAACGCCAAGCCCGAGAACATTGCCCTGACCACATCCGCCACCGAAGGCTGGGATCGAGCTTTCAGCGCGATTGCTTTCACACAGAACTTCACCCCTGACACGCGAATGCTTGTTTCGTCCTCTGAATATGCGTCCAATGTCCTGCCCATGATGCAGGTTGCCGCGCGCACCGGCGCAAGCCTTGAGTTCATTCCTGACAATGCCGAAGGCACCACAGATCTCGACGCGCTAGAAGGCATGCTCGATAGCCGGGTTGCAGTAGTAGCCGTCAATCACTGTCCGAGCCAGAACGGATTGATCAACGATGTCGCTGGGATCGGTGCGCTCCTGAAACGCAAGGACTCGCAGGCGTGGTACCTAGTGGATGCCTGCCAGTCAGTCGGGCAACTCCCCGTTGACGCCCCAGCAATTGGCGCCGACTTCCTCTCAGCAACCGGGCGCAAGTTTTTGCGCGGCCCCCGTGGGACCGGGTTCCTGTACTGCTCTGATCGCGCCATGACCGAGCTTGAGCCATTCCCCATCGACCTTCACTCCGGGCTATGGACCCCAACGGGATACGAACTGCGCGAGGGCGCCACTCGTTTTGAAAGTTGGGAAAAGCCCTATGCCGCTCTGCTTGGACTCGGAGCTGCCGTGGACTACGCCCTCAATCTCGGGATTGATGCGATTGCAGAGCGCATTGGAATGCTCGCGTCCTACACGCGCCGCCAGATCAAGTCAGTTCCCGGCGCAACTCTTCTGGATCGCGGCAAGAAGCTAAGCGGGATCGTCACATTTACTGACGGCAATATTGTCCCGCGCGAAATCGTTGCAGGATTGCGCATGGCAGGAGTGAACGTCTCACTGGGAACGGCTGACTATTCCCAGGTCGACTACCTGGCTCATGGCGTTGAAGCACTCATTCGCGTATCACCTCATGTGTTTAATACAGCTGAAGAAATTGATTCGATGGCGAATACAGTTCAATCGCTCGTGCGGTAAGTGCCTTTTATGGCATTGAACTTTAATTGCAGTATTTCTGATGCCAGGTCATGATGCTGACATCGGTCAAGCTTGCAACCTGATCAATAACTACACGGAAGCGCTGCTCGTCATTGCTTGCTGACTCATAAGCGGGACGCAACCACAGCTCAATGTCACTGCCATCGGTTGTGGATAACGCCTGCACGAGCTCAGCAATAATTTGTCGCTGGTGCGCATATTGAGCATCAGCACCTGGGCGATTCATCACCCACTTCACCGCTACCGCTTTCATCACGGAGACTTCATCCCGAACTTCATCTGGCACCACCAAATTGGCCGAGTAGCGCGTAAGTGGTCCATCGCCATACTCAGACTGAGTTGCGATCTGCGCTGTGACACAGAACCGTCCAATGAGATAGCTGGTGAAAGTCTTCAGTTCGGCCATACTTTGCATTGATCCATCAAATGATGTTGGCCAATAATCCAATGCACGGAGTCGACCGAATGCCTCCATGAGTTGGTCAACACTTGTATCCGGGCTGTAACGTTCGTGAGCAATCGAGCACAGGTCCCTCACCGTTTCCGGGTCATCGAAATCTTCAACGGTCACAAGCGAGCCGTGAATTGCGTCCTCAAAATCGTGAACTGAGTAGGCGACGTCATCGGACCAGTCCATGACTTGTTCTTCTAAACAGGTTCGCTCCCCGTGCGCACCTTCACGCAGCCAATGGAACACTTCTGCGTCATCTTCGTAGTAACCAAATTTCGGGTTCCCTGGTTTGCGGCCCCATGGATACTTGCACGATGCATCCAGTGATGCACGAGTTAAGTTCAAGCCCGCGGACTGACCACTTGACGTGAAAACCTTGGCCTCCAGCCTGCTAACGACTCTCAACGTCTGGGCATTGCCTTCAAAGCCACCAATGTGATCGGCCAATCTGTTGAGTTCCTCTTCACCATTGTGACCAAATGGTGGGTGCCCCAGGTCATGTGCCAGACCTGCGACTTCAACAACATCGGCATTGCACCCCAGTGCATCTCCCAACTCCTTTGCAATCTGGGCGACTTCAAGGGTGTGGGTGAGTCGGGTTCGTGGAAAGTCTGCAACCCCTGCAACCTGCACCTGGGTTTTGGCGGCCAATCTCCGAAGTGCGGCAGAGTGCAACACGCGCGCACGATCGCGGGCAAATGGGCTGCGCACAGTTTCCTTGACCGGTTCCTGAACAGGTCGAGCACAATCGCTCTCGGTGTAGCCCGGTGGGATTCTCACGACCGTCACCCTACTTGACCCCTGATTTCACAGGATTGCTTTAACCCTCTCGCCTGGTGGAAGGATTAATCCGATTTAGGAAACAATCTGGGGAAGTTGCCACTGTTTGTACATGTAGTGACGAACCAAGCCAATGGATTCGCGGGCCACGTACTCAGAGGTGAGCGACGTTGCTCCTTCAAGGATTGCCGGCGACATATGGGCATCAATGCCATACCTGCCTGCAGTTACCTGGGAGCGTGCCGAGTGCGCAGGGTCTGTGACGATGGTTGCTGAGCTCCAGTTCAGGTCGTGTAGCAGTGTGGCAACGACCGCAAGGGTGCCGATGGTGTCTGTCCCCGTTGGTTGCGAAATTACATCGGACTCTGGAACTCCGAGGCGCTGCAGTTCAGCCTTGGACTTCTCAAACCCGCGCTCGGGGCCAGTGATCATGATGACGGGTGCGACTCCATCCGCATACAACTCCGCGGCGTGCGAAAGTCGCTCGTTTTTCGCTGCACGCTGATTGCCCCACGCTCCGGCTGGGTCCATCACGACAATGACTTCCGTGTTGGTTCTATCGTCGATCTGAGAGGTCAGCACAATTTGGGCAGCTGCCGCGATGGGTACTAACAAAAGGACGCTCACACCAACGGTGAGTAGCAATGTGAATATTCGTGCTGCAGAAATGCCGCCACCAGAACCAAGACGGGAGTCTCGATCGACGAATTCATCCTCTCTGGTCGGCACTGCCTAATGGTCACACGTTGAGTGCGCGATCAGGTGGCGCGACACCTGTTGATTGTGATGGATGCTTGCGTCAGCCGCCGCTGACAGATAGTTCTGCCAGTGAAACGTTAGTGCGATCAGCTGAAGTGAGTTCACAGGTCTCCAACCAGCCATCGGGCAGAGCAGGTCTGCGCTCACCTGAGGTTCGCCCACGCGGGCCCGAGCCCACTTCGGCATTAAAGTCTTGGTCCGTGTTGATCTGCGCAAGAAGTGCGTCCAGTTCGGCCAAACTCGTGACTGTCCCTAAAGGTTGGCGCACCGTGTGCTGAACACGAAAGCCTTTGAGGTACCAGGCCATGTGTTTTCTAATATCGCGGCAACCCTTGTGTTCGCCATAGTCTTCAACCAACAACTCCGCGTGACGCCGCAAGGTGGCCAGAACAACATCGAGGCGAGGCTCAGTGGGAATGGGTGCACCAGTGAATGCGGCATCGAGTTGCGCGAATAGCCACGGGCGACCCAGACACCCTCGACCAACCACCACGCCGTCAGCGCCGGTACGGGCCATCATTTCGAGGGCATCGGAACCTGTCCAAATGTCACCGTTACCAAGGACTGGCGTGTTGAATGGAGTTAAATGCTCTTTGAGTTTGGCAATGGCGTCCCAGTCCGCTTTACCTCCATACATTTGTGCAGCAGTTCTTCCATGCAATGCCACCCAGGCAACGCCAGCTCGCGCAGCACTCTCACCCGCTTCGAGGTAGGTCAGGTGATCGTCATCGATCCCCTTACGCATCTTGACCGACACAGGGACTTTGCCGTCGGCTGCCTCAACGCAGCGTTCAACAATTTCTCTGAACAGATCTCGCTTCCATGGCAGCGCACTTCCGCCACCCTTACGTGTCACCTTGGGCACGGGGCAGCCAAAGTTCATGTCAATATGGTCCGCTCGATCTTCGTCG
>JBDQMZ010000248.1:0-14085 GCA_040261955.1 Candidatus Nanopelagicales bacterium | reverse complement strand
TTAGTCGCAGACCGCACCCTTGGATGCACTACCCACCAATTTCGCATACTTGGCCAACACACCCCTGGTGTAGCGAGGAGGGAGCGGCACAAATGCATCCCGGCGGGCGGCCAGTACTTCAGGCTCAACATGGAGTTCCAGTGTTCGGTCCACCAGGTTGATGGAAATTCGATCACCGTCTTCAACCAAGCCAATGGGACCGCCATCGACAGCTTCAGGAGCTACGTGACCGACGCACAGTCCCGTGGTGCCCCCAGAGAAGCGGCCATCGGTGATGAGCAATACGTCTTTGCCCAACCCTGCGCCCTTGATGGCACCGGTGATCATGAGCATCTCACGCATACCTGGACCGCCCTTGGGGCCTTCGTAGCGAATAATGACGACATCGCCAGCGTTGATGGTGCCGTCCTCGAGTGCCAGCATGGCGGATTGTTCACGCTCAAAAACCCTTGCCGTACCTTCAAAGGATTCAACGTCAACACCCGCGTTTTTCACCACCGCACCTTCCGGCGCCAAAGACCCGCCGAGAATGGAGATTCCGCCACTGGTTGCAATGGCGTTTTTCGATGCATAAAGGATGTCACCATCAGGGTCGGGTGGGTTGATGGACGCCAGATTCTCGGCCATGGTCTTCCCTGTCACTGTCAGACAATCACCGTTGATTAATCCTGCATCGAGGAGTGCACGCAGGATGACGGGTACACCACCAACGCGGTCAACATCGCTCATGACATAGCGACCAAATGGCTTCACGTCGGCCAATAGGGGAACTTTGGACCCAATGCGGTGGAAATCGTCCATCACAATGTCGACATTTGCTTCATGAGCTATCGCGAGCAGGTGCAGCACCGCATTGGTGGACCCACCAAAAGCCATGACAACCGCGATCGCATTTTCCAGCGACTGTTTAGTAATGATGTCTCTGGTGGTAATTCCCTGGCGAATCAATTCCACAACGGCCTCACCCGAATGGCGAGCAAATCCATCGCGCCGGCGGTCAACAGCTGGGGGTGCAGCCGAACCGGGTAGTGACATTCCCATTGCTTCAGCGGCACTCGCCATGGTGTTGGCTGTATACATGCCACCGCAGGCACCTTCGCCCGGGCAAATGGCGCGCTCGATCGTGTCAACATCCTCGCGTGACATGAGTCCACGTGCACAGGCACCGACAGCTTCGAATGCATCGATGATCGTGACATCTTTTTCGGTGCCATCGGAAAGTTTCACATGTCCCGGCAAAATCGAGCCTGCGTAAACAAACACGGAAGCGAGATCAAGACGAGCCGCTGCCATCAACATGCCTGGCAGCGATTTATCGCACCCCGCGAATGTCACCATGCCATCGAGCCTTTCAGCCTGCATCACTGCTTCAACGGAATCAGCGATAATCTCCCTGCTCACAAGTGAGAAATGCATGCCTTCATGACCCATGGAGATTCCATCGGAGACCGAAATAGTGCCAAATTGCATGGGGAAGCCGCCGCCCGCATGAACTCCCTCTTTTGCCGCTAACGCCAAACGAGCGAGTGAAAGGTTGCATGGCGTGATTTCATTCCAACTTGAAGCGATGCCGATCTGTGGCTTGGGAAAGTCTTCATCGGTCATGCCAACGGCACGGAGCATGCCCCGAGCTGCGGACCTCTCGAGACCTTCGGTGACATCGGAGCTACGTGGCTTCATGTTCGTCATGCGTTAACCCTTCATAGTGACTACGTGGTGGTGCGACATAGATGACTCACTCGGTGACACCCAACTGCTCAAACAGCAATGCCCGAACCTTGGCAGCATCTGCTTGACCCTTGGTTGATTTCATGACAGCACCGACAATGGCTCCGGCTGCCTGTATTTTCCCTGACTTTATTTTTTCAGCAACGTCGGGTTGTTCTGCGAGCGCTTGTTCGATGGCTGCAAGCAACGCGGCATCGTCACTGACGACTTTGAGTCCTCTGGCGTCAATGACCGCCGTAACCGATCCCTCTCCAGCAAGCACCCCTTCAAATACGGTGCGTGCAATCTTGTCAGTTAAATCGCCAGATGCGATGAGGGTTTCGACTTCAAGGATGTCCGCTGGTGTAACAGACAAGTCCTCGAGTTCACAATCGCGCTCCTTAGCAATCCTTGAAAACTCACCGGTCCACCACTTGCGCGCAGCCTGCTCGCTGACACCTGCATTGATGGTGGACTCAATGAGGTCAAGTGCTCCCGCATTGACAAGGCTCTGCATTTCGAAGTCGCTGATACCCCAGGAGTCGCGCAAACGTGCACGGCGCACAGACGGAACCTCAGGCAGTGTCGTGCGAAGTTGATCAATCCATTCTTCAGAGGGGGCAACTGGAACCAAATCAGGCTCTGGGAAATACCGATAATCCTCCGCTTGCTCCTTGGAACGCCCGGATGTGGTGTCGCCTGTTTCCTCATGAAAGTGACGGGTCTCTTGAATGATCCGCTCACCCGCACGCAACTGATCTGCTTGGCGCAACATTTCTGATCTCACAGCTCTCTCAACGGATCGCAGCGAATTAACGTTTTTCGTTTCCGTTCGTGTCCCCCACGGTTCACCATCACGGCTTAAGGAGGCATTGACGTCACACCGCAAGGATCCTTCTTCCATGCGGACATCAGAGACACCGAGTGCACGCATGAGGTCTCGCAATTCAGCGACATAGGCCTTGGCAACTTCCGGTGCGTATTGGCCCGTGCCCGTGATTGGTTTTGTGACCACCTCAATGAGAGGGATTCCTGCACGGTTGTAATCAACCAGGGAGTGCGTTGCGCCATGAATTCGGCCTGCTCCACCGGCATGGGTCAACTTGCCCGTGTCCTCTTCCATGTGGACCCGTTCAATTTCAACCCGAAAAATTTGAGGTCCGTCATCGGTGACAACCGTGACGTCCAGGTAGCCGTTGAAGCACAGCGGTTCGTCGTATTGGGAGATCTGGTAATCCTTGGGCATGTCGGGATAAAAGTAGTTCTTTCGCGCGAAGCGACACCACGATGCAATGGAACAGTTCAGTGCCAAACCCATGCGAATGGTGGATTCAACAGCCGCACGGTTAACCACAGGCATTGATCCCGGCAATCCCAGACAGACTGGACATACGTGTGTGTTGGGATCACCGCCAAACTCCGCAGAGCAACTGCAGAACATTTTCGAATTTGTTCCCAACTCAATGTGAGTTTCCAGCCCAATGATCGGATCAAATTCCTCGATCACACTGTCAAATGCGCTCGTGGTCGTCATAGTGATGGCACCTTATCGATGAGAAGACCGCCCCATTTATCCACCAGAGCAGCCTCCAATGCTGATCCAACCTTGTAGAGCCGGTCATCGGCCATGGCGGGAGCAATGATTTGGAACCCGACGGGAAGTCCGTCTTCGGGAGCAAGTCCAGCGGGTAGGGACATGGCGCAGTTTCCTGCGAGGTTAACGGGGATAGTTGCAATGTCATTGAGATACATGGCCAGTGGGTCATCGACCTTTGCGCCCAACTTGAATGCCGTTGTTGGAGCGGTTGGAGAGACCAATACGTCGACCTGCGCAAAGGCCGCCTCGAAGTCTCGAGTGATGAGTGTTCTAATTTTTTGGGCTTGGCCGTAGTAAGCATCGTAATAGCCACTTGACAGGGCATATGTTCCCAGCATGATGCGGCGCTTAACTTCAGCACCAAATCCGGCCTCGCGAGTTGCACTCATGACTTGCTCGACCGAATGCTGACCGTCATCACCCACTCGAATTCCAAAGCGCATGCCATCAAATCGCGCAAGGTTGCTGGATGCCTCAGAAGGAAGGATCAAATAATAGGCACCCAGGGCGTACTGGAAGTGATCACAGGAAACCTCAACAATCTCAGCTCCAAGCCCCGCCAAAATCTCCAGAGCTGCATTGAACTGAGAAATTACTCCTGCCTGAAACCCTTCGCCCTGTAATTGCTTGATGACACCAATTCTCATTCCACGGACATCACCAGACTTCGCTGCCGCGATGACATCGGGTACAGGTGCATTGATCGATGTCGAGTCGCGTGGATCATGCCCAGCGATTACTGAATGCAAAAGCGCAGTGTCCATAACGCTTCGGGCACATGGTCCTGCTTGATCCAGAGAAGAAGCCAACGCCACGATGCCATAACGCGAGACCCCTCCGTAGGTTGGTTTGACTCCCACCGTTCCAGTTACAGCGGCGGGCTGGCGAATGGACCCACCCGTGTCAGTGCCAATGGCAAGTGGGGCTTCAAAGCTCGCAATGGCAGCGGCTGATCCACCTCCCGAACCACCTGGAATGCGCTCTAGATCCCATGGATTATGCGTTGGACCATATCCGCTGTTCTCCGTTGACGACCCCATGGCGAACTCGTCCATATTTGTTTTACCCAGGCTCACCATGCCCGCAGCCTCAAGACGCTCAACAATGGTTGCGTTGTACGGAGGAATCCAGCCTTCAAGGATTTTGGAACCGCAGGTAGTGGGCACTCCACGCGTGGCCAAGAGATCTTTGAGCGCGATGGGAACACCCGCCAATGGGCTGGCGATTACACCCGAGGAAATCTGGGCATCGATTTCTCTCGCACGGGCGAGTGAGGCCTCAGGGTCCACGAACAAGAAAGCATGAACCTGGCCGTCAACCTCGGTGATTCGGTCGAGATGTGCTTGTGTCACCTGCTCACTGGACACTTCTCCACGAGCAATCGCTGTAGCAAGGGTTGCCGCACTCTGGCGGACTAAATCTGAGTTCAGGCTGGCATCACTCATGCGGGTTCGTCCAAGATCCGAGGTACCAGGAATCTGTCATCTTCCCAAGCGGGGGCTCCTGCAGAAAAATCCTCACGATCCAACCCGGGTAACGCGACGTCCTCCCGATAAACGTTGACAACGGGAATGGGATGCGATGTCGGTGGAATGTCGTCGGCGGCAACATCAGAGATCGCCTCAATGGCTCCGAGAATTTGACCCAACTGCTCCGTGTAGTGATCGACTTCCGACTCAGTGAGTTCGAGCCGAGCGAGCCGACCAAGGTGCATGACCTGATCCCGATCCAATTTCGACATGTCCGCAGTCTATTGAGGGACCCAAGCACGCTCCGTGTTCCCCTCGAATCAATCTCCCCTTTGCAATGCACTTTCGAAATCACCGCGAAGTAAGTGATCAAATCCCGCCGGCCCCGTCATGGGAACGCCCAAACTCGCGGCTTTATCCGCCTTGGAGCCGGCCTTGTCACCCACAACCACAAGGTCTGTTTTCTTGGACACCGACCCTGCGACATTCGCACCCAACTGGGCAATTGCTTCCTGAGCTCCATCACGCGTGAATCCGGGAATGGACCCCGTGATCACAATGGTCTTGCCCGAAAGTGGTCCGGCGGTGAGGTCGGTGGCACCTGAATCGGCCAGGTCAAGGCCTGCCGCACGCCATTGTGAAATGACCTCCTGATGCCAAGGCAACTCGAAATAGTCCTTAACACTCTCAGCGATGCGCTCGCCGATCCCATCAATTGCGGCCAACTCCTCGACCGATGCCTGCTCGATATTGCTCAAGCTATGAAAAACATTGGCCAATTTTTTGGCTGCGGTGGGTCCAACATGACGAATGCTCAATGCCACCAGAAATCGCCAGAGGGGCCGACCATTTGCGCCGCCCAATTGCTCAAGCAGAGTATTTCCTGCCTCATTGAGCTGTGGTCCACTCTCCCCTTTGTGCGGATCCCGAGTGAAAAAGCGAGATTGCATGAGTAGCTCTCGAGTGAGAGAGAAAATTTCCCCCTCATTAGTGATGATCCCCTCGGAGAGCAGTGCCTGCGCTGATTTTTCTCCGAGACCTTCAATATCGAGGCCTCCTCGCGAACCCAAATGAATGAGGCGCTCGCGCAACTGGGCTGGACAGGTGCGGGCGTTGGGGCACCGAATGTCCTTATCGCCTTCGGTTTCAGGTGCAAGGGTGGCTCCACAATCGGGACAATTACTGGGCATGATGAATTCGCGCTCTGTTCCTGTCCGCACCTCAATGACAGGTCCAAGTACCTCAGGGATGATCTCCCCCGCCTTCCGCAAGAACACCATGTCCCCGATCAGCACACCTTTGCGCTCAACTTCCGTGGGATTGTGCAACGTTGCCATCGACACAGTGGTGCCAGCGACTTTGACCGGCTCCATCACCGCATAGGGCGTGACCCTGCCTGTACGGCCCACACTCACCTCAATATCGAGTAGTCGTGTGCGAACCACTTCAGGCGGGTACTTGTAAGCCATGGCCCATCGAGGTGCCCGAGAGGTAAAACCGAGCTCCCGTTGTTGTCTAAGGGAATCCACCTTCACAACGACACCATCGATATCAAAATCGACATCGGCCCTGTGATCATTGAATTGGTTGATAAATGCTATTACCTCGTCCATTGAATCAAGGACAGAAAAATGTGTGCTGGTGGGCAGCCCAAGCCGTTTGAGCAATGCATACGTCTGACTCTGCGAGTCCACCGTCAAACCTTCATGCATTCCGATTCCGTGAACGGTGAACTGGAGCCCTGAAAGTCGTGCCTGCGCCGCTGTCAAATCGTCCAACAATTTTGCCTCACGCTTTGTGCCCTGAGCGGACTCCCATTCACGTGCTCGCTTGTCCAACCGCTGCCTGAGAGCACCTGCGGCCGCATTACGAGGGTTGGCGAATAATTGCTTTCCACTTCGAGCCTGCTCATGGTTGATGGCATCAAATACTGCAAGGGGGTAGAAAACCTCTCCGCGAACTTCAAGGAGCGGCGGAATATTCCGGCCACTCAGTTTCTGTGGGATCGCCGCAATGAGGAGAGAATTTGCAGTCACATCCTCGCCCGTTGCACCATCGCCTCGCGTGGCAAGAGTTTCCAGGATGCCATTGCGATACACCGCGTCGACCGCTAGTCCGTCAATTTTCAATTCGCAGAGCATGGAGGGAAAGTGGCCCAGTGCCTTTACAACACGGTCACCCCAAGCGCGCATTTCCTCGGAATCAAATGCGTTATCAAGTGAATACATTTGTTCGAGATGCTCAACAGGCTCAAACAGTTCGGATGAATGACCACCAACAGATTGTGTTGGCGAATCCCCCGTGACCAATTCCGGGTACAACGCTTCAAGTGCAACTAATTCTTTGTAGAGTGCGTCATATTCCGCGTCAGAGAGAGTCTGGGACGAATCGAGAGAGTATTGAATTCGAGCGGTGTTGATTGCATCAACTAATTGGGCCCACCGCTCTTGCTCATTCACAGGTGGCGACGTCACAGCACACCACCTTTCTCAAAACGCATGTTGGCCAAATTCGTGGTTAATCGGACAGGAGCCGATCTTCATCGTTGAGTAAATCTACCGTGCCCTGCACTGCGGCCAGTGCATTTAGAGCCTCGGTCCAGCCTCCCGTCATTAAAAATTCCTCGGGCATAATACGCATTCCGCCGCGTGAATCTGACAGAGTGAACCCAAGGCTGCCCAACAAAGATGCTATGTCCAGAGCCGCATCCCTGCTGCTTTTGGCAGAGTCTTTAAACCAATAGGTTTTGACCCCAGAGTCGACCAGTTCCCCCAGTAATGATGATTTCCTGGGGTCATAAAAAACATTTGCCTGTGATGAACGCAGCAATGTTATGTAGTCATCACTCAACGGCACCGATCCCGTCGAGGCATTGATACCAAACTTGAATTCGGACGCACGCGCTAGTTCAAAAAGTGGATTCCAAAGCGACATGACAAATTGTCGATCCAAAGCTACATAAGTGCGCAGTCCACTTGCGGTCGGGACTTCGCCTTTTGTCACATCCATCACTAGTGGTTCATCTATTTGAAGTTGAAAATTGGCATCGGGAAAACGGCTACGCAAGTTCCCGAGCAGGGACTCGGTCGCCTGAGCTGAAGCGATGCTCAACTCGCGCAAAGCCCCGTGGTCACGAATCAATTTTTCGCCACCCATTTCTTCGACGGCAGCTGCCCAACTGACTGGTCCAAGGATGCTCACGGTGAGAAGGCCCGTGAATCCAACTAGGGCCTCCTCGACCGCATCGAGATCTTCACTCAAATACGCCTGAGCGCGCGTTGTATCTCGACTCACTCCGCCGGTCAAGCGCCAACCGGATGGGACTGCACTAATGCAAAAATCCGAACTGATGGTGGTCAAAATGCCAGACATTCTGCCGACCGAATGGGCGCTAGGGCCGCGTTCAGGCAACAAAGGGATGCACGGTGCCTGAGCGCACTCACCTGCAATTACTGCGGCGGCTTCTCGGCTCGAGGTTCCGGGCATCGGTCCCAGGAAGCTAACGAGTGCTTCAGACAATGTCGACCGCGGTAAGGACGTCCATCTTTGTCGGGTTGACACGATCGGTTGCAGCGACCGTTGCTGAACCAATCACCCGCGTGCCGTCATAGAGGACAACGGCCTGACCCGGTGCCAGCCCGCGAATTGGCTCATCGAGTGAAACATAAACCTGGTCATTAACCAGAGTGGCCTGAGCCCGAACCGGCTCTGCATGAGCTCGGACTTGCGCCATAACCTGAATAGGTTGGTCCGTCAGCGGCATTCCTGCCCAGATCGGATCCACTCCGACAATGTGGTGGACATCGAGAAGTTCGGGTGAGCCCACAAAGACATCCCCGCTTGCTCGATCAACATCGACAACATAACGGGGTTTACCGTCTTCAGCGGGAACAGTCAGATTCAACCCACGGCGTTGCCCAATGGTCACGGTGAAAGTACCTAGGTGCTCACCAAGAACCTCGCCCGTTGATGCGTCCTTGATGGCACCTGACTGCTCACCCAATTTGCGAACCAGATAGCCGGCGGTGTCTCCGTCAGGAATGAAGCAGATGTCGTGGCTGTCCGGTTTTTTGGCGGTAATAAGCCCTCGTTCCTCAGCCTCTGCCCTAATCGCAGGTTTGGTGTCACCACCCAGCGGAAAAAGGGAATGCTCCAACTGCTCTTGGGTCAAAACACCGAGAACATAGGACTGGTCTTTGAGTGGGTCAATTGCTCGATGCATCTCGATTCCGTGGTCACCTGATTTGATCTGCGCGTAATGCCCTGTTGCAACGGCATCAAAACCTAGCGCTAATGCACGATCCAAGACGGCACTAAATTTGATTTTCTCATTACAGCGTAGACAGGGGTTTGGAGTCCGCCCAGCCAAGTACTCGTCATGAAAGTTGTCCATGACATTCTCAGCGAACTGAGTCGAAAAATCCCACACATAAAAAGGAATGCCCAACTTGTCAGCGACTCTTCGCGCATCTCTTGCGTCGTCCAATGTGCAACAACCTCGGCTTTTACCATTCGAGTCTGTACGCGACAGCGCGAGATGGACACCGACAACCTCATGCCCTTGATCGATTACCCGAGCGGTCGCAACGGAGGAGTCAACTCCGCCACTCATCGCTGAAATAATTCTCATGGCTATAACGATCCTGCACGAATAGCGCGTTCGACAACACCCGGTAATGCCTGGGCGAGAATGTCGATTTCCTCTTTGCTGGAGTCGCGTCCAAGGCTGAACCTGAGTGAAGCACGAGCCGTTTTTTCATCGACACCCATTGCAAGTAATACATGGCTGGGTTCAGGAATTCCCGCGGTGCAGGCTGACCCAGTGGAACAGTCAATGCCTGCGGCGTCAAGGAGCATGAGCAAAGAATCCCCTTCACACCCTGGAAAAGAAAAGTGCGTGTTATTGGGCAAACGGCCCTCACCCGAGTACGGACCATTGAGCCGTGCTTCAGGTACTGCCACGTGAACAGCGTTGATCAGGTACTCCTGTAATTCACGGAGTTCGCGCGCATGCTCCGAGACATTCTGGGTGGCCAATCGCGATGCAGCCGCAAAAGCTGCAATGGAAGCCGGATCGAGGGTGCCTGATCGAATTTCACGCTCTTGCCCGCCGCCGTGCAAAATCGGAGTCACTTTGGCATGGGGATCAATTATCAGGGCACCGACCCCTACCGGTCCGCCAATCTTGTGACTACTGAGCGTCACCGCCGTGGCCCCCAACTGCGGCAACTCTAGCTCGATTTGCCCGAATGCCTGAACCGCATCAGTGTGGAATGGCACCGCATATTTTTGACAAATACTCGCGATCTCTCGCACTGGTTGAATGGTGCCAATTTCATTATTCGCCCACATGATGGAAACCAGCGCGATGCCACCTTGTGTCAATATTTCCTCGAGTTGAACCACGTCCACCACACCGATGGAATCCACCGCCAAGAAGTGAACCGCCGCTCCTTCGTGATCCCGCAACCAAATCACTGGGTCAAGAACCGCATGGTGTTCTATCGCACTCGTCACGATTCCAAGAGGCGAGTGCCCTAACTCCTTGCACCGAGCCCAGTACAAACCCTTGACCGCCAAATTGTCAGATTCCGTGCCACCGCCGGTGAACACAACCGCAGACGGGCGAACCCCGAGATCCTCAGCGATTGATTCACGGGCCTGCTCCACAATACGTCGGGCCGCGCGTCCCGACGTGTGCAAACTTGATGCGTTTCCCACATTGCTGCCGGCCTCAAGCCATGCCTGAGCGGCCTCAGGCCTCAATTGGGTGGTGGCAGCGTGATCCAGATAAACCCGACTCACCACTCACCTCGCCTCACTGATTGGCTCTTCATGTAATTACTGCCCGTACGCACGGCGCACGGGCAGTAAGCATATTGAATCCACGCATCTCACGCGAACGCTCTATTTCAAATCACATTACTTGCGACTAGAGATTTCCTGAGTGAGCTGTGGAACGACCGAAAAGAGATCTCCCACTACACCGTAATCAGCGAGTTCAAAGATAGGGGCCTCGGGATCTTTGTTCACTACGACAACAACCTTGGATGTCTGCATTCCGGCGCGATGCTGAATGGCCCCAGAAATTCCATTGGCGATGTACAACTGAGGAGAAACGGTCTTGCCCGTTTGTCCCACTTGGAATTGATGCGGGTACCAACCTGCGTCGGTCGCCGCACGCGAAGCGCCAACCGCACCATTCAGCGAGTCAGCGAGTTGTTCAATGACTCCAAAACCTTCTGCACCCCCAACACCACGCCCGCCGCTAACGACAATCTCTGCCTCTGCCAGTTCAGGCCGAGCACCTTTCTCGACTACAGCACGGTTAGTGATCGTGACCTTTTGTGCTGCTTCACTGACAGCGGGCGCAATCTCCGTTTTTGTCACGGTTGTTGGCTCTTGAGTAGCAGGGATGGCATTTGGGCGAACGGTGATGATCGGAGTGCCGTGCGTGACCTTGGAGTGCACAATCGTGCTTCCACCAAAAACGCTCTGCGTGACAGTGCCATCAGCTGCGATTTCCACTGCATCGGTGATGATGCCGCTTCCTGACTTGATAGCAGCACGAGCTGCGATTTCTTTGCCATCAGCACTGGATGCCACGAGCACCGCTGCTGGCGACATTGACCCAATGAGTTCAGCGACAATTTCAGCACCAGGGGCAACGGGATGGTTACGCACGGCGTCGGAATCAGCCACGAGCACCTGGGACGCACCAAAGGAACCCAGCGTCTCAACAACGGAATCCGTGCACCCGGCACCGAGCCATAAAACAACGGGCGTACCAAGATTGCGCGCCGCTGTGACAAGTTCCAAAGTGACTTTCTTTACTTCGGAGTCAAAGTGCTCCGCCAATACGATTACGTCAGACATCTCAATTACTCCTTAAATGAACTTCTGGCTTGTGAGGTACTCAGCAATCTTTGTTCCGCCATCGCCTTCATCGGTGACAACCACGCCTGCTGCTTTGGGTGGACGGGCTGCAAAGTCAGCTACCGCAGACCATGCCGCTGCGGCACCAACAACGGATGCCTCAAGACCCAGGTCACCAACCGTGAGTGTCTCAACAGGCTTCTTCTTGGCAGCCATGATTCCCTTGAAGGATGGATAACGGGGCTCATTAATTTTTTCAACCACGCTCACCACTGCAGGAAGTTCAGTTGTGAGAACGTCGTAGCCGTAATCGGTAACGCGCTCAGCGGTTAGAGTGGTTCCGCTCACGTCAACTTTCTGGGCAAACGTGACCTGCGGGAGATCAAGACGTTCAGCAATCATGGCTGGGATGACAGACATCCGGGCGTCGGTCGATTCAGAGCCAAACAGAATGAGGTCAAATCCCCGGCCTTCCAACGCCTTGGCCAATGCGGCCGACGTAGCGATGGCATCCGAGCCTGCCAAATTGTCATCGACGAGGTGAATACCTGCATCAGCGCCCATGCTGATTGCCTTGCGCAGTGTCTCGGCCGCCCTCTCGGGACCCATGGTCACGATGACAACTTCGCCGCCGAGGGCCTCAGTGATCTGTAGTGCCTGCTCAACCGCGTACTCATCAAGTTCATTGAGAACGCCATCAGCGGCTTCACGGTCTAACCGGGAATCGTCGCTGCGTAATTTTTTCTCGGCCCATGTATCTGGCACCTGCTTCACGCACACTGCAATTTTCACGTCGCTTGCCCTTCTGCGTTCGAATATCGTGGGTATTTGTTGAGAATACTTCTCAACTTTCTTGCATCAATTTACTGCACAAACAACCTCGCTCATCCTATGTTACTCACGAGTAACTATTTGCGCCTGCCGTGGCGCGAAGGGCTAAGGTCACCATGTGCCTGCCTCACGCCTCCTCGCGACCGACCCCGCCCAAATTGCCGGATCCGCGGGCGATTCTCTGGGAGATGTGTGCTTCGTGTTTCATTCCCACCTGCCCTGGGTACTGGGCCATGGCACCTGGCCGGTCGGTGAGGAATGGCTCTATCAGGCCTATGCCCACAGTTACATCCCCCTGCTCACCGAACTGGCCGAGCTGGAGCGCGAGGGGTTTCAAAATCTTGCCTCGCTCGGGATAACCCCTGTCCTTGCCGCACAACTGGACAATTCGATTGCTCTGCGCAATCTGGACATCTGGCTCAACAATTGGCAACTACGGGCCGGCGAGGTGCCTTCGAACCATCCTGCCTTTGAGCATGAGCGCGCATTAGCCCAGAAAACCCGATTAAATTTTCTCCAGTATTTTTCCCGCGGAGCCTCGCCCATGATTCGGCGATTGCACGACTCGGGGGCGGTAGAGATACTTGGAGGCCCGCTTGCCCACCCGTTCACCCCGAACCTCACTCCCGAGATCCACGACATTGCCCTAGCGACTGGACTCGATGATGCCGCGCGCCGATGGGGATTCACGCCGAATGGAATCTGGGTTCCCGAGTGCGCCTACCGGCCGCACCAAGAAGGTTCATATGAAAAGTTTGGAATCACGCATTTTCTTATCGATGAACCCGCAATTCGTGCGGTGCACGGCGAACCAAATGTGGCTTATCAACTCGGCGATTCATCGGTAAACGTAGTGGCTCGCGATGCCCACGCAAGTGACCACTTGTGGTCGGCGCAACGGGGATTCCCAGGCAACGAGAACTATCGGGACTTTCACGATGTTGATAATGCGCACGGAGTGCGGCTTTCACGAGTAGGAAACAAAGCCGATGCAGATAAAGAGCCATATGTTCCTGAGCGCGCAACCATTCAGGTCCGCAGTGATGCTGACACGTTCATCGACTCACTTGTCAATGCATTCGATCAGCAGCGGTCCAATAATCCGCATGAACGGCCACGAATTGTTGTCGGCATCGATACTGAACTTTTGGGCCATTGGTGGCATGAAGGAGTTTCATGGTTTTCGACTGTTATTCGGTCATTACCAAGTCGAAATATTTCCACCATCACTTTGCAGCAGGCAAGTTCCAACCCGCGCGCATCGGTGCAGTTAGGTGCGTCATCATGGGGTGAAGGCAAGGATTGGCGCATCTGGACCGATGACCCCGTTCGGGATCTCGTGATAATGAATCACCAAGCACAGGGCCATGTTCTCGCGAAAATTACATCAGATATTGACACCCGCGGCCCTTCGCTCAATTCAGACCTGAATGAACTCATGCTTCTGCTTTCCAGCGATTGGGCATTCATGATCAGCCGGGACTCAGCGGCACAATATGCACGCGAGAGGGCGATCGGCCACTTTCAAAATCTGATGAATAGCAAACTCCTCGATGCAACTGAGCGGCCTTTCCCCATGGTCGAAACCTTCGCTCGCGCACAGTC
>JBDQMZ010000247.1:0-2808 GCA_040261955.1 Candidatus Nanopelagicales bacterium | reverse complement strand
ATTTGAACATCAGTGTTGAGCGCCCTGCGAACGAGCAATGCCGCTCCCCACCACATGGTTGCAGAGCACAAAGTGACGCGCCGTACACGTGCGGGTGACCTGAGTGAGAGCAGTGATACCGGCCCTGCAGTGATGCTTGGGATTCCAACAGTTGTCAGCTGAACGGCCGCTCGTCATTGTCGGGCCGACAGCGGTGGGAAAGACATCACTCGCCGTTAGTCTTGCAAAGCTTCTCAATGGTGAACTCGTGGGCACGGATTCGATGCAGAGCTATCGCGGCATGGACATCGGTACAGCTAAACCGACAGCAATCGAATTGGGCGATGTTTGTCACCACATGTTGGACCTCTGGGATGTAGACCACAGCGCGGATGTCGCAGAATTTCAAGCTCTCGCACGACAATCGATCGAACAAGTTCGTAAGAGGGACAGACTTCCAATCGTGGTCGGCGGAAGTGTCCTTTATGTTAATGCTGTATTGGACAATTTCGAGTTTCCGGGAACCGACGCCGAAATACGTGCGAAATATGAACTGTTGCTCGAGAATGAGGGCGCCGCATCCCTTCACTCACGCCTCGAGGTGATTGACCCGGACGCCGCTTCAAGGATCAACGCCACAAATGGCCGGCGGATAGTGCGCGCCCTTGAAGTCAATGAAATCACCGGTAAGCAGTATCAGGCAAGCCTTGAACACGTTCAAGAATTCATACCCTCATGCCGAGTTGGCCTTGAAATTGATCGGCCTGTTCTTGATCAGCGAATAACAACGCGAATTGATGCGATGATTGCAGCAGGGTTCATCCAGGAAGTTGAAAACCTTCTGAATCAAGGGCTTGCCCAAGGGGTGACGGCTCGACGGGCCATTGGCTACTCGCAGGTTTTGTCGTATTTGGCGGGTGAAATTTCTTTTGACGATGCCCGAGCACAAATGATCTACGCAACCTCAAAATTTGCTCGTAGGCAACAGCGCTGGTTCCGTCAGGATCCCCGCATAGCGTGGTTCGACTGGGATTCACCCAATCTGGCAGAACAGGTGAGTTCACACTTTGACGTAGTACTCGGTTCCCAGTAGGGCCGCGAAAAGGGGAGTGGGTAGGGCGCTGAGCACGCCGAGCGTCCTTACGGTGCCATCCGCATGGGCCTGCGATGCATGTGCCCGAATGGCAGATTTTTTCGCAGAAACATAAGGCCTCACATTGACCCGGTGAGTGATCTCCGAGCGAGGACTCCAGGCCTGTGCAAATTCTTCAGCGCAGAACGCATCGGGCGTTAGCTTCAGAGTTTCAGCGAGGCGAACTGCGCGGGCAATGGGTTCTCTTGGGAGCGTAGCTTCAAAGAGCTCAAATTTTCCAGCAGCATACGCGGCGCGAACAACATTGTGAACTTGAAGATGATCCGGGTGACCATATCCTCCCTGTTGGTCATAACCAACGACAACCGTGACACCTTCCTGATCAATGACTGTTAAAAGATCACCCGCCAATTGTTTGATGTCATGGTGTGCAAAACCGTCGGTATTTTCGCCGTGTAGGCCGGAATCGGGAAGGTTCCACGTGATGACTTTGTCCACACCAAGAGCGGACGCAGAATTCATGAGTTCATTGGAGCGTGTTGCACCGAGTTCGTGGGCATAGTCGGTAGACGTTAGCCCTGCTGCACCGTCGGTGGCCACCAGAAGTACTACCCGATGCCCTTCTGCGTGTGCACGTGCCATGGTCCCCGCAGTGAGGAGTGCTTCGTCATCGGGGTGCGCGTGCACAAACAGGAGTGTCTGAGTCATGATGCGCCCTATTGTGGCGTAACGTCTCTCCAGTGCCCACGCGTGACCTCTCGATAGTTCACATCAGTGACTGTTATGCGCCCCGCACCGGTGGTATTGAATCGCAGGTGGCTCGTCTGTCTCGGGCGCAGAGAGATGCTGGGGCACAGGTTTCGATAATTACCGCAACGGCTGGATCGTCTCAGCCTGATGTGACGCGTGTGAGCGCACCGATTCCATTCGGACTGCCCATTCATCCCAGAACTCGGCATCACCTTGTTCAGGTGCTTGAAAAGAGCCGTCCCGATGTTGCACACATTCATATGGGTGCGACATCGCCATTCGCGTGGGGTGCGTTGCGTGCCATTCGCCAACTTCATATCCCTACGGTTGTCACGGTCCACAGCATGTGGGGTGGGATATCTCAGCGTGGCTATGCCGCATTCGAGGGCACCATGATTGGCAAGGGCATTCTGTGGAGCGCCGTGAGTGATCAAGCGGCATTGCTCGTTCGCAGGGCGCTCAACACTGATGTTCAAATTTTGCCCAACGGAATTGACGTGAATGCTTGGTCGTGTGATCCGACCACTAGCGAAAATTTACGGTTAGTCAGTGTTTTGCGAATGGCGCCACGCAAGCGGGTTGGTGCCTTGCTCAAAGTCATAAAATCGGTGCAAGAGTCCGTGCCAGAGATCAGTGCCCACGTGGTTGGTGATGGCCCACTGCGTCAAAGGGCGGAAGCCTACGCTCGCAAACACAGACTCAATGTTGTATTCACGGGTCGACTTGACCGAACCGGAATCAAAGAAGTCTTCAGTCACAGCGATGTTTTCGTGCAACCGTCCGTGAAGGAGTCATTCGGAATAGCGGCACTAGAGGCGCGCGCTGCAGGACTCTTGGTGTTGGCCCGTTCAGAGGCAGGCACAAGTTCCTTCATTGAACAGGGGGTGAGTGGATTCATGGTCAATTCTGATCGAGAGATGATTGGAAAGTTGTTCCATCTCGCTGCAAATATGCCTGATGTTGAGGCGATTAAGGCGTTTAATCGT
>JBDQMZ010000246.1:0-4973 GCA_040261955.1 Candidatus Nanopelagicales bacterium | reverse complement strand
GAATTGTGTGTGAAGGCGGCCCTAATTTATTGGCCACGCTGAACCCCCACGTTGATGAACTCGACCTCACAATTGCACCGATGTTGGTGGGTCGACAGGTGCCTGGTCCAATTGAGTCGGAATCGCAATCGGCGGTGGGTGAATTAATTGACTGGAAGTTATCCGGTTACTGGGAGCACGAGGGATTTGTCTTTACCCGTTACGTGCGCGCATAGCCCAAAAAACCACGGCTGAAGCTGCTGCAACATTGAGCGAGTCAATCCCATGTCCCATGGGGATGTGAACACGACGATGGCATTGCTCGAGTGACGCGGGAGTCAGACCCTCGCCTTCGGTGCCCAAGACGAAAGCAATTCGGTCGTGTGATTCCTGGGTGAAAGTTTCGAGTGTCTGTGAGTTGCCATCGGGGGAGAGGGCAACGGTGGTGAACCCAAGTTTGTGCAGTGCGCTCAAAGATTGCGGCCACGGATCGATCCGCGTCCAAGGAATGAAAAACACGGATCCCATGGAAACCCGAATACTGCGCCGATAGAGCGGGTCCGCGCATTGCGGAGTCACGAGAACCGCATCAACCCCGAGCGCGGCGGCTGATCGAAATATTGCACCGACATTGGTGTGGTCCACGATATTTTCCAAGACGGCAATTCGATTTGCACCGCGCGTGACCGAAGCGAGATCAAGCAACTCAGGCCGAGCCATTGCGGCAAGTGCGCCGCGGTGAACATGGAAGCCCGTTAGTTTTTCAAGAATTTCAGGTGTGCCCGTGAAAATATCGAGTGTGCCGTTCATTACGTCTGCTCCGAGCAGCGTTGTCATTCGATCCACCCAGCGTTCTTCCATCAGGATGGAAAGTGGAGTGTGACCGGCTTCGAGTGCGCTTGAAATTACTTTCGCGCTCTCAGCAATGTAGATGCCCTGTGATTGTTCAGTTGATGATCGCAAGGCGATATCTGTCAGTGATGCGTAATGACGCAGTCTGGGATCCTCGAGGTTAGTAATCGAAATAATCGGCATACGATTGCGCTCCCGCAACTATTCCTGCATAACGCGGGTGATGATGGCGGCCAATTCGCCCGGTGGAACAGCACCGATGATCGTGGTGGCAATGAGGCCATTTGGGTCAAGAATCACCGTACTGGGTAAACCCTGCGGTGGGATATTGGGAATTTGTGCAAGGAGTTCACCGTCGGGATCCACCATGCTGGGATAACCCTGTACTTGCGATATGGATTGAGCTGCACCAAGTTCGTCATTAACGTTCAGGCCAACGAATCGGATGTTGGCAAACTCGGGGTCCTTGGCAACTTGGGCAAACTCGGGCAGTTCCACTTTGCATGGGGGACACCATGATGCCCATGCATTAATCACGGTCACCTGTTTTTGTGAATCGGGAACCTCAATCGGTGCACCGTCAAGATCCAACCCACTCAGAGTAGGCAGAGCAGTTCGATCACTTGGCTGTATGTACCTGACACCAGGGTTATTCGCGCCTTCTAGTTGTTCTTGGACTTGATCAATCTGCGAGTTCGACAGGGGGATGACATCTGTTGTGGGACTGCAACTTGAGAGTGCAGTAATTGCGATAACGGTAGCCATGATTAACAAGAAGGGGGCACGCTTCATGGGGATTCCGATTGAGCCAGGGCTTCTTCTCGCTCCATTTTCTTTGTTTCTTTTTCCTGTTCGCGCCACCACTCCATTGCGGCAAACATCATGCACATGCCGTCAATAACCATGGCTACTGCCCACATCAATGCGCCGGCAAACTTTTGATCCGCCACCGGGTCAATGTTGAATTGCGGTGCGAGAGTCACATAAGAGTCGTAGAGCGTGACGGGCGAAAAATGAATCACCATGCCAAGCAAAGTCTCTGGAATCATGATGATGCCAAGTGCTAGCACCCGAACGGTTGCTGATGGCCTGTTCGCAATCAAGTCTGAACTCATGATTGGGTAGTAGAAAAGCAGCGCTGCCCCCAAGAACAATGGGCGTTCGATGAACATCATGAAATCGTGATCGACAACGTTGAGGTTCATCACGGGTGCAAAATGAGCACCGAGTAAGACTGTCGTCGCGATGAGACCACCCACCAGCGGCTTGCTCAGAAAGATGACTGGTCTGCTGCGCAAGATTCTGATCACGCGCTTGCGCCCTGGTCGATTGAGGTTGAGGAACAGAAGCGAAATCGGATTCGACATCACAATTAATGGTGCGGCGATCATCATGACCACAATGTGCTGGGACATGTGAGGCCAAAAGGCGTAGTGGGCCCAAGAGCTAAAGGGACCTAGGTAGGCGAAAGCCAGAAATGCCATGCCGGTGCCGAAGCTGATGGAATAGCGCAGTGGCCAGTGGAACCTGTACCCGACGGGCTGGATGTTCAGGCGATAGACGCCAAAATAGTAGAGAGAAGTTACCGCTAGCAGGTTGATGAGCGTGAGAACGTCAATTTCCCAGATTGCGATGTTCTCGGGGATGATGCCCGTCGTGACCACTGCGACGACATTGGCTCCGACTGGCATGTCCCCAGAATAGATCGCATCTCGTGGAGGTGCGATCCCCAGGGAGTCGTTGGTGAACTTTTGGTGAGTATCCCTTATTTCCTTGTGAATCAGGAATGGGCACGCTACTGTCCTCACAGTATCTAGACCGACAGTTTGTCGGGAAAGGTCTATGGGTAAGTGCATCGAGGTATCGAGCAGAGGATAAGGATCAGTTTGTGAAGAAGTTCTTGGTCATACTGGCCACCGTGCTCGCCGGCGTGTTATTCGTAGGCGGCATTGGGGCAGTGAGCTCAATTTCGCAGGAAGAACCACCCGTGCTTGCGGCAACGCTCGACGGCACCACGATCGACACACCCAACAATGGCACTTTGCCCCATGCGACCCTTGACTTGAGCGTGTATCCCAATAGTTCTGACGCTGTTCCACCACCCAAAGAGGGTCCATATCAGTCCGCCTGGCTGTCGGGGCAACCGTTCTACCACCCCTCGACCACGATTCAGGTGCCCGCGAATTCTGTGGTGACCATCAATTTTACCCAGTACGACAGTGGTGGCCAGATCTACAACCCATTTTTCGCCCATGTGCATGGCACCATGGACGGCACCATGGACTGGAACGGCAAGTCCGTGAAGAATGTCAAATCTGACTCTGTTGGGCACACGTTTACCGTGCATCAGTTCCCCGAGGCAAGCCAGCCGTACTTCTTCCTGTCTATACCGCTGCCCATGAATGCGGCCAATGCAAAGACCGACAAGTCTGGCTATCCCGTTGATCCGCAGAAAATTAGCGTCACCTTCGTTACTGGTGAAGCCGGAACCTATGTCTGGAACTGTGAGTTCCCCTGCGGCGATGAATACCAGGAATTTGGTGGCCCCATGCAAACCCGAGGATGGATGGCCGGCACCTTTGAGGTGGTTGCATGACCATGACCGAAGTTCCCCAGGAACAACCGGAGTCGCCGACCAATCGGCCACCCTCAATGCATCGGTTCAAGAATTGGATGCGCAGGCCCTACGCCCGCCACGTCATGATTTGGACCGTCGTCATTGGATTCCTCCTCTTGCCTTTGTGTTGGCTGCTGCTTGCGGCAATGAACCAGACTGGTGCTCCGGCATCAGAAATCATGCAAGATATTGAAACAACGGTTTTTGTATTCACTTTGGTGTCGATCCCGATCACGGCCTTTGTATTTGCAGTCCTGCTCTACAGTTTGATCGGTTGGAAGCGTATTTCCTCAGATGAGCCACCGATGCAAGAAAGCCCAGCGGTTTTCACTAATCGCATTGGCGTAGTTTTGTGGACTGTAGTCACCAGTGCACTGGCAATGTTCCTCGTCGTGTGGGGAATGATTGAGTTGGCCCAGATAACGGCTAATTCCTATGGAACGATCTCTGCCAATGAGCAGCCCGGTGAAAACCAGAGTGTGATTGTTAACGTCACCGGCCAGCAGTGGGTCTGGACATTTGCCTACCCCCAAACCGATGGCTTGGTATCCGACGTTCTCTATCTGCCAGTTGACAAGCCAGTGTATTTCAATGTCACGAGCAAAGACGTTATTCATAACTTCTGGGCCGTTGAACTCGGTGTCAAAATTGATGCCAACCCAGGAGCCGTCACCACAGCGGGTGTTACTCCCAACAAGTTGGGCACTTTCAATATTCGATGCGCTGAACTGTGCGGTATGCATCATGCATACATGGAGACGGAGGTCCGGGTCGTTACCCAAGAGCAATTCGATTCCTGGGTCCGTGAAATGGGTGGAGGGAGAACATCATGAGTTCAGTTGCTCCAGCTCTCGTTCACTCGGCCGAGGTTCCACAACCAGCGCAGCACGGTAAGCCCGGTGGCATCATGCGCCGACTCAATTTTGGCACCGGCTTGCTCGGTGGCATTGGTCTTGCGACCATCGCGGGCGTTGTCACCAGCCAGTTTGTGCCCAGTGGTTATTCCAGCCCCGTGACTTTCGCTCCGATGGAGGGGGAATACGTCTACCTTGCCGTCCTGCTGGGCTGGGTCATCGGATTCATGGCAGGCATGGGCGCATTTGTTGGGCCCATTCGCTGGTTGCTGGGTCGGGAAAATACGCACGTTGATGCTGAATACATGGCAGGCAAAGATCTGGGCCGAAGCAGGTACTGGAAATACACCACCGATCACAAGGTTGTTGGTATCCAGTATCTGATCGTCACACTCATAGTTTTTGCTTTTGGTGGCTTGCTTGCCATGTTGATTCGCACCGAACTAGGCGTGACATGGGCCGAGGTGTTTTCACCCGCGTTCTACAACTCAATAATTGGTACTCATGGCATTGCGATGATTATTGCGATGATCATCGCGGTGAGCGGCCCGCTCGGTAACTTCATTGTTCCCATGATGATCGGTGCTCGTGACATGGCGTACCCCCGCCTCAATGCGTTGAGCATCTGGTTGCTCGTAGCAGCTGTTCCCTGTCTGATTAGTTCGTTGTTC
>JBDQMZ010000245.1:0-5769 GCA_040261955.1 Candidatus Nanopelagicales bacterium | reverse complement strand
CCAACGGCACATCAAGGTGGATGGGCTTCACTCCGTTGATCGTGATGTCCCCACACGTCATGGCCGCAGCCACCGCCCAAGTTCCTGCCACTATTCGATCTGAAACAACGCGATGAGACACCGGATTCAGCGCCGCAACCCCCTTAATGGTCAGCGTCGACGTTCCAATCCCCCCAATGTCAGCGCCCATTTCATTCAGCATGTGGCAAATATCAATAATCTCAGGCTCACGGGCAACGTTTTCCAAGATGCTTACACCCTGGGCTGTTACCGCGGCCATCACGAGTGTTTCCGTTGCTCCAACACTGGGGAAGTCAAGAAACACATTTGCCCCATTGAGTTGAGAAGCCTCAGCGAGCAAATAGCCATGCTCGTTGCTTACCTGTGCCCCCATGCGTCGCAGGCCGTCAACATGCATGTCTAAGCCTCGCGAACCGATGTTGTCACCACCTGGCACCGCGACATCGGCGGCACCGCATCGAGCAATGAGTGGACCGAGCACGCAGATGGAAGCTCGCATTTTCCGCACCAGGTCGTAATCAGCCCGATGGTCAGGTCTCTCGGGGACGGTAATAGTCACAACACCTTCGGCCTGGGTGACCTCGCAACCAAGCCTGCGTAGCAACTCAGCCATGATCGTGACATCTTCGATTTCAGGGACATTGGTCAGTGTCGAGGTTCCTGGCGCCAAGAGCGTGGCCGCCATCAATTTCAGGACAGAGTTCTTCGCCCCTGGAACATTGACGGTCCCGCTGAGTCGGTTTCCTCCCACAACTCTAAAAAACTCCACCTGCGCATAGTAGGGAAGCCAAAATGCCCGAGTGCCGATAGAGTCCTATTCATGGTCAACCTCACACGCATTTACACCCGAACCGGCGACGACGGAACCACCTCACTCGGTGACATGAGTCGAACTGGCAAAAATGACCCACGATTGAAGGCATATGCCGATGTGGACGAAGCCAACTGCACGATTGGGATGGTCGTTAGCAGTGCGACCAACACGGGTGAGCTCGAGCCAGAGGTAATTGAACTCCTGATTTCCATTCAGAATGACCTCTTTGATGTTGGCGCGGATTTATGCACACCCGTCAAAGATGGCGAGGATGACGACGGCGCCCCCGTTGCACTCCGGGTTCGTGATCCCTACATCGAGCGACTCGAAAAGGCCTGCGATGACTACAACGCACTTCTTGAACCACTGCGGTCCTTTGTGCTTCCGGGTGGCACCATGACCGCAGCGCACCTGCATGTGGCGCGAACCGTCACGAGGCGTGCGGAACGTTCAACGTGGGCCGCGCTCGACGCGTATCACGGTGGAATGAATCCCTTAACTGCAACCTATTTAAATAGGTTGAGCGATTTACTCTTCATCCTCGCCCGCGTGTCCAACAAGGACAACGGAGGCGATGTCCTGTGGGCACCCGGTGCAGTTCAAAAAACCCAGAGTTAGGAACAGGTTTTCGCTCAGACTACGAGCGAACTCCCTTGGCGACACCAGCAACCTGAATTCGAGTTTCAGCGCGACGGAGAGCTGATAAATCCTGCTCATCGGCTTCAGCCTTGGCACGCGCTAAAGCGGCTTGAGCGCGTTCGAGATCAACTTCCTCTGCGAGCTCCGCCGTCTCAGCGATGACATTGACTTTATCGCTGTCCACTGAGAAGAATCCTCCATGAACCGCGACGAAGATCTTGGTTCCGTCTTCTAGCTCAATGCGAAGGGGTGCCTCAACCAGGAGAGCGAGCATCGGCTCGTGTCCACGAAGAATTCCGACATCACCTTCGGGTGTCTTCGCCGATACGCTCTTGGCCTTCCCAGACCACAGTGAGCGCTCAGCGGAGACAACCGCAACTTCGAGTTGATCAGCCATTTAGCTGTCCTTTGCCAATGCAGCCGCGTTTTTCTCAACGTCTTCGATGCCACCACACATGAAGAATGCCTGCTCAGGAAGGTGATCGTAATCGCCCTTGGTGAGCGCATCGAAGGATGCAATGGTTTCTTCAACGGGAACGAATGAACCTGGCTGGCCAGTGAAGGCCTCGGCTACGAACATGTTCTGGGAGAGGAAGCGCTCAATTCGGCGAGCACGACCAACGAGAACACGGTCTTCTTCAGAGAGTTCGTCGATACCGAGAATCGCGATGATGTCTTGGAGGTCCTTGTACCGCTGGAGAATCTCCTTGACACGAGCTGCCACGCGGTAGTGCTCCTCACCAACATAACGAGGGTCGAGGATTCGCGAGTTGGAGTCCAATGGATCCACAGCAGGGTAAATACCCTTCTCAGAAATCGGGCGGCTCAGAACGGTAGTTGCATCAAGGTGAGCAAATGTCGTTGCTGGTGCAGGGTCGGTCAAGTCATCAGCCGGGACGTAAATGGCCTGAAGGGACGTGATCGAGTGACCTCGCGTCGAGGTAATGCGCTCTTGCAACACACCCATTTCGTCAGCGAGAGTTGGCTGGTAACCCACGGCCGAAGGCATGCGACCGAGGAGGGTCGACACCTCAGAACCTGCCTGAGTAAAGCGGAAAATATTGTCGATGAACAACAACACGTCCTGCTTTTGCACGTCACGGAAATACTCGGCCATGGTCAGCGCAGTCAGAGCAACACGCAAACGAGTGCCGGGTGGCTCATCCATCTGCCCGAACACGAGTGCCGTCTTGGAAATAACGCCCGATTCTGTCATTTCCAGAAAGAGGTCGTTACCCTCACGGGTACGTTCCCCGACGCCAGCGAACACCGACACACCACCAAAGTTCTCAGCGACTCGGTAGATCATTTCCTGGATGAGAACGGTCTTTCCCACACCTGCACCACCGAAGAGGCCAATTTTTCCACCCTTGACGTATGGCGTGAGTAGGTCGATGACCTTGATACCCGTGTTGAAGACCTCCGTCTTGGACTCCAACTGGTCAAAGGATGGTGCCTGACGGTGAATACTCCAACGCTCTTTGATGTCGAGATCCGATGCCTTGACGTCGAGTGGCTCGCCCAGTGTGTTCCACACATGGCCTTTGGTGACATCACCGACAGGGACCATGATCGCGTTGCCCGTATCGCGCACGGGAGCGCCACGGACCAGGCCATCGGTCGGCTGCATGGAGATGGCACGCACCATGTTGTCACCGATGTGCTGGGCAACTTCGAGGACCAGCATGTGCTTGCCGCCACCCTCATCGCCTTGGTCAAAGCTGACGTCAACGTTCAATGCGTTGTACAGCGCCGGCATTGCTTCAACGGGGAACTCCACGTCCACAACGGGGCCTGTGACACGGGCTACGCGTCCAACTCCGGTGGCGGTTTCGGCTACTGCAGTCATTGTGGTTCCTTCTCTCGGACGATCGTTTGCTATTTATAGGTTTTTTAGTTTTTGGTTATCTAGTTTTCGGTTTTTTAAGCGGACAGGGCGTCGGCTCCACCGACAATTTCACTGATTTCTTGGGTGATTTCGGCTTGGCGAGCCGCGTTAGCGGCGCGGGTCAGTGATCGAATCAATTCCTCAGCGTTATCGGTTGCTGATTTCATCGCCCTCCTGCGCGCTGCGTGCTCCGATGCTGCAGATGTGAGCAGTGACAGGTACACCATTTGCTCTACATAGCGAGGGAGTAATGCATCGAGTACTTCTTCGGGGCCAGGTTCGAATTCATAGAGTGGGAACGGGTTGGACTTACCACCATCGTCGCTCTTATCCATTACTTCATCGACTACCTCAAGCGGCAGAATCCGACGGACCTTGGTCTCCTGGCTCGCCATGTTCATGAAGTTCGTGTACACAACATGGATTTCATCGACTCCACCCTCTGCCGTGGGAGTCATGAAGGCTTTTAGCAGGTCCTCCCCGATCTCCTTGGCGTGTGCGTAGGTGGGTTGATCGGTGAAACCAACATATTCACCACCCATGACGCGATTGCGGAATCGGTAGAAAGACACGCCCTTGCGGCCAACGACGTAGGGGACAACTTTCATGCCCTTGGCTTCGAGGTTGCGAGTTAGCGCCTCAGCTTCTTTGATGGAGTTCGAAGAGTAAGCACCAGCAAGACCACGGTCAGCAGTGATGACTAGGACTGCCGCACGGACCTGATTCTCAGCCTGCGCGGTCAGCGGATGCTTGGACACATCGCTGGCATGGCTGGCTGCAGCGGAGACCGCGTCAACCAATTGGGTGAGGTAGGGCATGGATGCGTGCAAACGATTCTGCGCTTTAACGATACGCGCCGAAGCAATGAGCTCCATTGCTTTCGTGATTTTCTTGGTCGCCTGAACCGAACGAATTCGGCGTCGATAGACCCGCAGTTGAGCACCCATGTCAGCCTCGAACAGCCCGCTTGATTTGGGTGGGATCGATTTCTTCGTCTGCGAGTGCCGCAACTGGTTCGTCGTTAACAAGGAGTTCACCAGAGCTCGTTGTGAACTGCTTCTTGAACTCGGCTATCGACTTTTCCATGACGCTCACGGTGTCGTCAGACAGGTCAGATGTGTTACGAATTGCTTCAAACACTCCGGGTGCCGAACGATCAACATAGTCCAGGAATTCAGAGTCAAAGCGACGAATGTCCTCAACGGGGACGTCATCGAGTTGACCCGTGGTTCCCGACCACACGGACACAACTTCGCGCTCCATGGCCTGCGGCTGGTACTGAGGCTGCTTGAGCAACTCGACCAGACGTGAACCACGCTCAAGCTGAGCTTTGGATGCAGCATCGAGATCGGAGCCAAATGCGGCAAAAGCCTCCAACTCACGGTACTGGGCCAGTGACAAACGCAAGCGACCAGCGACCTTCTTCATGGCCTTGGGCTGGGCGGATCCACCCACGCGAGACACCGAAATACCCACGTTGATTGCTGGGCGAACACCTGAGTTGAACAGATCCGATTCAAGGAAGCACTGTCCGTCAGTGATCGAAATAACGTTGGTCGGGATGAACGCCGACACGTCATTTGCCTTGGTCTCAATGATGGGAAGACCCGTCATTGAACCGCCGCCCATTTCGTCAGAGAGTTTCGCACAGCGCTCAAGCAGACGGGAGTGCAAGTAGAAGACGTCACCCGGATAAGCCTCACGGCCCGGTGGGCGTCGCAGCAAGAGGGAAACTGCGCGGTAGGCATCTGCTTGCTTTGAAAGATCATCAAAAACGATCAGGACATGCTTGCCCTGGTACATCCAGTGCTGGCCAATAGCCGAACCGGTGTAGGGAGCCAAGTACTTGAACCCTGCAGGGTCAGAAGCAGGTGCCGCGACGATCGTTGTGTACTCGAGGGCGCCGTATTCCTCCAATGCACCCTTGACGGATGCAATGGTCGAACCTTTCTGACCAATGGCGACATAAATGCAACGGATCTGCTTGTCCGGATCACCCGAATCCCAGTTTTCTTTCTGGTTGATGATCGTGTCAATGCACACCGCAGTCTTACCTGTTTGGCGGTCTCCGATGATCAATTGGCGCTGTCCTCGGCCAATAGCGGTCATAGCATCGATGGCCTTGATACCGGTCAGCATAGGCTCGGTCACAGGTTGACGCTCAACTACCGTGGGAGCCTGGACTTCCAGCGCACGGCGAGCATCCGCGGCGATGGGACCCAAACCATCAATGGGGTTACCCAGTGGGTCCACGACGCGGCCAAGGAACGCGTCACCGACTGGAACGGAGAGGACCTCGCCTGTCCGGCGAACAGCCTGGCCTTCAGCGATGTGCGAACCATCACCCAAAAGCACACAACCGATCTCACGGATATCGAGGTTGAGTGCAATGCCCAGCAGCCCCCCT
>JBDQMZ010000244.1:0-3745 GCA_040261955.1 Candidatus Nanopelagicales bacterium | reverse complement strand
GTCATCGCGCTGGTTGGCGACCAAACATTTCTCTATGACAGCAATGCACTCCTTGTGCCCAAGGGTGAGGACCCGGTAAATCTGATCGTGGTCGTGATCGATAACGATGGCGGGGGAATCTTCTCAACTCTGGAGCAAGGTCAGGCAAAGTATGCCAAGCATTTTGAGCAGGTATTCGGAGTTCCCTTGGGCGTTGATCCCGCGACGGTGGGCCAGGCCTTTGGCGCAAATGCAATTACCGCGTCCACGGAAGACGAACTCGCCGAGGCAATCGATCAGGCATTGAACGGTGGATTGCACATCATTGTTGCGAACACAGCCACGCGCAGTGCAGAAGCACAGGTTCTGCAACAGATATCAGAGGCTGTACAACAAGCACTAGCGGCCAGTTAATTGCCCAAATGTGATCGGCGAATCGCGCAGCCAGGAAATGCTGTCAGGAAATATTGAGAGCGTTGCGAACCGGTGTCAGTTTCGCCATTGACTCAGCAAGTTCCAATTCGGGCTCCGAACCTGCAACGATGCCGCAGCCGGCGAATGCTCGCACGGTTTTTTCGTCAGCATTGATTTCGGCGCAGCGCAATGCAATCCCGAACTCACCATCACCACGGTGGTCGAACCAACCAACGGGACCGGCATAGCGTTTTCGGTTCATGCCCTCAAGTTCGCTGATGACCGTCTTTGCTCGTTCGGTGGGGGTTCCGCACACGGCCGCGGTGGGGTGAAGTGAGGCCACGAGGGCGAGGATCGGTGCCTCGATAGCAAGTTGACCGGTGATATCGGTGGCCAAGTGCTGCACATTGGTGAGCTCGAGAACGTGAGGTTGTTCTGGCACCTCAAGATCGGTGCAATGCGCGGCAAGAGCGCGAGCAACCGAATGAACCGCGTATTCATGCTCAGACAGGTCCTTCTCGCTCTTGAGAAGAGTGCTGGCCAATTCGGCATCAGAGGACCCATCGGCTCTGCGTTTAACAGTTCCGGCCAATACGCGGCTTGTCACGAGATCTCCGGTGCGACGAACGAGAAGTTCGGGTGTGGAACCAAAAAGATTCTGAACAACAAAAGTCCAGCAGGTCGGATACTGGTCAACCAATTGTTGTATCAAGTAGCGAACATCGAGTTCGCCTTCAACGTGGGCAATAACATCCCGGGCAAGGACAACTTTGTCGAGTTCGCCGCCGTTGATGCGTTCTACAGCAGAGGCAACCGCGGCTTTCCAGTCAGCTTCGGACAGGGACCCCTGCGACCATTCGACCGAACTTGGAGCTTGGGCAACGGACACGGGTGCAAGTGCGGGTTCGACATTGCCCACCGTCGTGATCCAGGACTGACCGCCGCGTGTCCCGAGGACAACTTTGGGAATGATCACTTCAGACAATCCGTTGGAATCAAATGCAAAAGAGGCGAATGCAACAGGCCCGGTTCCCGGCATGTCAACGGTGTCCTCGATGTGGGCAGTTGCCATTAATCGATTCCACCAGCGCTGGGCTCGGGAAAAAGTTTCATCGCCGCGGACTTGTAGCCGCGCGGCCACACCCCAGCCGACCATGCCCTCACCGCGACGCACCCAGGCAACGGGATCATCGGAAGGAAGTGACCTGATCAGATCAATGGGTGTTCCGGTGGGGGACTCGATTGCGACGGTGCGGAAAGCCAAATTCCCGGTGGAGGATTCGACCGATCGGTTCGACTCGGATCCGCTTGCATCACGGGAAAGCTCACTATGTGGCACGGCCCCAGACTATTGGCTTTTGAAGTAATCGACTACTTGAGACCCAATGAGCGGTGGTGGTGTGCTCGGTCAACGCAAAGCATGAACTTCTGCCAGACTATGCGGGTGTCACGCGCCAATCTTGATAAGAATCCAGCCGATGTAGCGGCCATGTTTGACACGGTCGCAGAAAAATACGACATTACTAATGACATCCTCGCGGTTGGACAGACGCGCAGGTGGCGATCAGCCGTGCGCGATGCCTTGGCCATTACTCCTTCTGACCGAATTCTTGACATCGCAGCAGGTACGGGGACTTCTTCCGCCGCGTTCGCGGTGAACGGGGCAAGTGTCATCCCCGCGGACTTCTCCATGGGCATGCTTGAGGTTGGCACACGTAGGAACCCAGGGTTGCCGTTTGTCGCCGCCGACGCCCTGTCGCTCCCATTCGCGGACAGCAGTTTTGACGCCGTCACCATGTCATTTGGTCTGCGCAATGTGGCCGATCGCAATCAGGCGCTACGGGAGTTCCGTCGGGTGACCAAGCCGGGCGGGAAATTGGTCATCTGCGAGTTCTCACACCCCACATTTTCGCCATTTCGCACCGTTTACACCGAATACCTCATGGCAGCCCTGCCTTTCATGGCTGACCGGGTGGCATCCAACCCCGAGGCATACCGCTATTTGGCCGAGTCAATTCGTGCCTGGCCCACCCAAAGTGAGCTTGCAGGGGACCTGGTTTCCGCAGGGTGGGAGCGGGTCGGCTGGCGCAATTTCACCGGGGGAATTGTCGCAATCCACCGGGGTTTCAACCCAAAATCCTGACCACTATGCTTGAGGTGATCGTGAAGAAATTCACAAGATCACAAGGTGTACCGGCAAGAAATCGCTCCAGTAGATACCTGTCACATGGGAAAGGGCACGAGTGAACGTTTACACGCCAATTCTTGTCTTAGGAATTTTGGCATTTGGTTTCGCGGCTTTCTCCATCGTGATTGCGACTTTCACCGGACCCAAGCGCTATAACCGCGCCAAATATGACGCCTATGAGTGTGGCATTGAACCTACTCCACAGCCAATGGGTGGCGGGCGATTCCCCGTTAAATACTATTTAACCGCAATGCTTTTTATTATCTTTGACATTGAAATTGTTTTTCTCTACCCCTGGGCAGTCGCATTTGATTCACTCGCGCTGTTCGGCCTGATTGAAATGCTGCTCTTTAGCTTGACGCTGGCCATCGTTTACGCATACGTCTGGCGTCGGCGTGGACTGGAATGGGACTAATCCAAATGGAACACGTTCAACTGACGCAGGGAGCCTGACATGGGACTCGAAGAGAAGCTGCCATCGGGCATTTTGCTCACCACCGTGGAGCAGGTTGCTGGCTACGCCCGCAAGGGCTCGTTGTGGCCCGCCACATTTGGCTTGGCATGTTGCGCCATTGAAATGATGGCCACGGGCGGGCCGCGCTATGACATCGCACGCTTTGGCATGGAAGTTTTCCGCGCCTCACCCCGACAGGCAGATCTCATGATCGTTGCGGGCCGCGTGAGTCAGAAAATGGCTCCCGTTCTCCGGCAAATCTATGATCAAATGCCGAATCCAAAGTGGGTGCTCGCCATGGGTGTGTGTTCCTCCAGCGGTGGAATGTTTAACAACTACGCCGTCGTTCAGGGCGTGGATCACGTTGTCCCCGTTGATGTTTATCTTCCCGGTTGCCCTCCTCGCCCTGAGATGTTGATCGACGCAATTCTCAAGATCCATGACGAAATCCAAGACATGAAGCTGGGAGTCAACCGCAAGCGCCAGATTGTTGAGCAGGAGCAAATTGCGCTGTCCGCACCCACGACCCTGGAAATGAAGGGGCTCATGCGATGACAGATTTCCCAGTCGTTCCAAATGGTGTCCGCGAAATTGACATTGTTGGCGTGCGCAAGGGTGCATTTGGGGCCGCAGGCTCGGGAGATACCAGCGGATTCGGTGGGCTCGTTGCGCCAATCGTCATGCCTGGTGCCTCAATACCGCCATTTGGT
>JBDQMZ010000243.1:0-2563 GCA_040261955.1 Candidatus Nanopelagicales bacterium | reverse complement strand
GGATGTTTTACGTATTTCTCCTTATAAGTCTGGCTTTAATGGCGACAGTATTTGCGGGGACCGCGGCAAACGCAACAGGTCAACGAAGCGATGATGGACCGCTATCCGGAAAAGTCATCCTGCTTGACCCGGGTCATCAATTGGGCAATTCCAATCCGCGGTTTTCTCAACAAATGAGTCAAAAGAAATTCAATGGGACCACGGTCAAGGGTTGCAATACGACGGGCACCGCGACCAACTCCGGTTACCCTGAGGCAACATTCAACTGGAAAGTGGCGCGCCAACTCAAGCGCATGTTGGAGGAAAAAGGTGCTCGGGTTGAATTGACGCGCAATAGCAACTCCCGCGAAAAGTGGGGACCCTGTGTTTGGGATCGCGCGATGCAGGCCAACCGCGTAGGCGCTGATGCAATGATCAACATCCACGCCGATGGTGCTCCGTCAAAAGGTCGTGGCTTCTTTGTTCTCGCACCTGGTTTGGTTAAAGGCTGGACGGAGGATGTTGTGAAACCCGGGCGTAAACTCGCACGCGCAATGATTGAGGGGATGACCACGGCTGGAGCTCCTCCCTCAAACTACATTTTGAACCAACTCATGATCTCCACAAACACCACTGGCTTGAACTTCAGTGACGTTCCCACCGTGACCGTGGAACTTGGCAATATGCGCAACGCCTCTGATGCAAGGCGCATGACATCTGTGGCGGGTCAGCGCAAGTACGCGACTTGGTTGCTCTCTGGCCTTGAAACCTACTTTGCCAAACGTTGAACTTGGAATTATTAAGTCTCAACAAAGACGATAGGTCAACGGTGAAACCCTCTGTGTGGTGACAACCTCTGGGTTATGGCCTTTGGCATGCGCACACGTGGCAGCAGAGCACCGAGGCGACGTGATCGCGCCAAACTCACCGCTATTCCCGTCCCGACAGCGGCCTGTTCCAGCGCATCAAGCAGAGAATGACCCAGTGCGGACGAACGTGGTCGATGCTTCAGGAGATCTGTTACCAGAGGGGCAAGGATGATCACGCTCGCTCTTCGTGCAGCTGGCGACACGGGGGAACTCAAAAGGATGACGGCACCCACAGGCCACAAAGTGCTGCGCAAATTCCAAGAAATGTCCTGCCATTCCTGAACGATTTCCTGCACGGTGATTGTGGCAGCGATTGCAACAGCATCAGGCACGGCTCGAATGGACCACCATCTGTTGGCAGCCTGAGAGACCCCCACGGTTAGTGCTAGTACCGGGTGTCCAGTGACCGCGAGTGTGACCATTGCTAGGGACCACCACTTGAACGTCACGATCAGTTTTCCCGGGTGTCGCGTTTCGATTGGCCCAGCAAAAGTTCCGTACTCGTATCTCCGGCGGATCCAAGCAGGGAACTGGATTATTGATTCGTGTTCAACAACAGTTGTTGGATCATGTCGCACGATCCACCCAGAGGCGCATAAGCGCCAAATCAGGTCAAGGTCCTCCCCAATGCGAAGGTCTTCATCGAAGGCTCCCGCTTCGATCGCTGATCGGCGCAACACGATTGCTGCTGAAGGCACGCTACTGATAGCAGAGTTCGGCCCGACAGTGCCGGGATTCAGACCTGCGTCGAGAGCGCCATGACAGGTTTCGTAGTTGTCGATATAACGGTCCAGGGCTGTGTCGCGGGTGGAGGCGGTGCCACGGTGGATCACTCGCGATGCGACCATCGCGACGCGGGGATCCTCGAAGTGGGACAGCAAGGCATACGGCCAGTCTGGTGAAGCGATGCAGTCGGAGTCCAAGAACGCGATGAAGGGAGCACGAGTGTGCTCAATGCCGGTGTTTCGAGCACCGGCGGGCCCGGTGTTGACCAGGTGGCGAATCAGTCGGGCGCCGTATCGCTCAACAACATCCGCGAGTTGATCGCCAGGCTCGGAGGCGTCATCGATCACGACCACATTGGGTCGGTCCAAGCTTTTCAGCAAACGCGCCACCTGCGCAACGCGTCCACGGGTGGGGATGACTATTTCGACATCTGTCGTGTTGATCGTGGGTAATGAGGCAGCGGGAAGTGGGTGCGCGAGGCCGCGGTCTATCAGAACCTTCGCCACAGAATTCTCGTCCTCGGTGCTCAGCTCCACTCCGCCTGTTCCCGCAAGACGAAGTCGGGACATGAGCTCTTGGGTTGGCTTGTTGATCCGGGAAAGACGCCGGGGAGTCCCGCCCAGGACGATACGCCCGGCATCGAAAAAGGAGACTCGACTAGCGAGGGTGAGGCGTGGGTAACTCATAACTCCAAGAATTCATGGCTCATGATGATCCATACCGGGTCGACTCGGCAATCCGTTTAATCGCTGAGAGTGTTTTTGGAATGCCTTCAAGTGCCTGCTTGGTTCGATCGGTGATCTGCGCAGCTGCCTGGTCTCCGTACTTCTCATGAAACATTTCGATTCCCTCGTCGAGGAATTTCCATGTCTCGGTCAGAACCGTTCCGCCATCAACGGGCGTGAGTGTGTATCCCCACCGAACAAATTTTCCACCGACTACCCAGGCGAACTCTCGCCCAGGTTCCGCTGCAACAACTTGCGATCGAG
>JBDQMZ010000242.1:0-8399 GCA_040261955.1 Candidatus Nanopelagicales bacterium | reverse complement strand
CGGCCATTAGGTCATTATGCCGAATGTTGGTCAGGTTGAAGACCGATAGGTGAACCGCGTGTTAAATGTCACTTGTACATGTAGCAGGGCCGCGGGAGAACTCAGGAATTGGTCGAATCGGTATTCATGAGTTGCTTGCGGTAGGGAACTAGTTCTTTGACCGTATCGATCCCAATGACACCAACAACATGACCGTTGGCATTGAAGTACTCAACGATGCAGGGACCATCAAGATCCCCGGACACCACCTTGCTACTCGTGGCGGCACCTGGTAGCCCATAAGACTGAAGTTGGTACTCAAACTGATCGGACCAGAAAGCGGGGAGTGCAGAGAAGGGTTCATCGGTCGGTGCGTCACCTCTGAGAAGAGCAGCCAAAGTGGCGCCCGCGCGCTTGCCGGTCTCCGTGGGCATGTTCCAATGCTCGATCCGGCGAGGCCCATCGGCGTAAAGGACACTTGGGTGCCGAGCGATGTCTCCGACAGCAACGACAGGGACATCGGTGCCTTCAGTGCCTACTGTGCCTACTAAACGCATTGTGTGATCAACGAGCACGCCATTGCTCAGGTCCAGATCATTTCCCTCCAGCCACTCGACATTGGTAACTGAGCCGATTGCCTCAACAACAACACGTGTGGGAATCACTTCACCGTTATCAAGAGTGACACTGTCAATTTTTTCATCACCATTAAATGAGCTCACCGTGCGGCCGAGGTGGAAAGTCACTCCCTTGGCCTCGTGGCGTTGGCGCATGGCGCCACCGAGTTCAAGACCCATGGGCATCACCATGGGTTCGGAGTCCAGTGATACGACATGCACGTTGGCGCCGAGAAGGGTTCCAGTCGCTGCGAGTTCGCACCCGATGAAACCACTGCCAAGAATCACCAAATTCTCGCCGGGCACGATCGCCTCGCGCAGTTTTTGCGCATCAGAGAGGGTTCGGAGAGTGAACAGTCCTTGCGTTGGGCCAGGAATCGGGAGCAACCTTGGGCGAATGCCGGTTGCGATAACAAGTCCATCGAAAATGAGTTCCTCGCCATTATCAAGTGTCACGGTTTTCTTTGCGAGGTTCAAAGATCGTGCACCGCTGCCAAGTCTCCAGTGAACGTCTGCAATCGAATCACGTTGTCTAAATTTAAGATCCTCATGCCCCAGACCTGATTTCAATGCCTCCTTGGATAACGGTGGTCGGTTGTAGGGGTAATGTTCTTCATCTCCCACGATGTCAATTTCTCCGGCGAAACCATTCGCACGAAGTGCTTCTGCGGCTCTGAGCCCACCGAGTCCCGCACCGACAATGACAACTCGTTGGTTATCCATGTCATGAGTATCTCAACTTGTGACGATTAATTCCGCCCGGGTTCGATTTCGCGAATGTTCGGCGACGAAAACACCCACAAGGATCAATGCACCGCCCGACAATTGAACGAGAGTGAGCGATTCCCCCAACAAGATCCAAGCAATGATGGTGGCGAACAGGGGTTCAGTGAGCCCGACGGTCGATGCCTGAGAGGCCCTGAGGTGTTTGAGTGACTCGACCGTGAGCCAGAAGGGAATCACGGTTCCCAGGAGCACAAGATAAATGGAGAGTGACCAGATGGGAAATATGAACTCGGCACTGCCCAGAGGCTCTGAATCACCAGAGAGCAAGTCCCACGGGAACGACCACCAAGGTTGAACAATTGCCCAAAATAGTGCAGCTGCGGCAAATCCCCACATGACCAGTGATACGGGATCGCGGTGATTCTCCACCCGCATTTGTTTGTCCCCGAGGATATAAAAAATTGTGAGGCTCACTGCTGCAAGGAGTGCTGCAATCACTCCCACCGCGTTTAGCGCGAAGCCGTTCCAGATTTGAGCCACGAGAGCCAGACCGGCGATCGCCATGCCCAATGCAAGCCAAACTGTTTTGCGGGTTGGTTCCTTCCACACTAGGCGCATCCACAGAGCAACCATGACGGGCGCGGTGAACTCAATGAGGAGTGCCACACCAACAGGCAGGTAAACCAGCGCAACAAAATAAAGGTATTGCGTCATGGCTACACCCAAGATGCCATAAGCAATAAGGACAGGAATCTCTTTTCGTTTTAAACGTAAAGCATTAGGTCGCTTGATAGCAACAAATGTCAAGAGGACAAGAAAAGCGACCGTGACCCGCAATTGTGATAGGCGCTCTGTATCAATTCCAGTCATGAGGATTGCTTTGGACACAGTTCCGTTCAGCGCGAAGAGAACTGAAGCGATCAGGTAAAGGAAATATCCGGTGTACGGGTGTGGATTCTTGGTGAGGGTTACGCCGGGAAGTGGTTCAATGAAATCACTCACTTCATGACCGATTCATATAAATGAATCGTTTGGGCGGCAATGGCCTCCCAGCCGAATGCACTCACCGCGCGAGCGCGCCCTTGGGCACCCATTGAACGCGCCAAAGTTGAATCAGCAATGACTCTGTTCACTGATTCCGCGAATGCGTGTTCAAAAGCACGGGGCTCCTTGGCGTCATAGGGGACGAGGATCCCAGTTTCGCCGTCCTTGACAACTTCAGGGATGCCACCAACATTGCTTGCTACAACCGCGGTTTCACACGCCATGGCCTCAAGATTCACAATTCCTTGGGGCTCGTAAATGGATGGGCAGGCAAACACAGCAGCGTGCGTGAACAGTTGCAACAGGTCAGCTAGTGGTGCTTGCTCCTTGATCCAATGAATCATGTGGGCGCCTCGCTCGGCTCGGAGCTCAGCAACCAGCTGCTCAACTTCCACACCAATTTCGGGAGTGTCGGGAGAACTAGCGCAGAGCACGAGTTGAACGCCCTCATCAAACTTCTTTGCAGCTTCCAGCAAATGGGGTAGTCCCTTTTGGCGAGTGATGCGCCCAACAAACAGAACATATGGAACGGCAGGGTCAATGCCATATTTGTCCAGTGCATCAAAGGCAGGATCAGGACGATAAATATTTGTGTCGATTCCGTTGTGAATAACGTGCACGTTTTCAGGATCGACATCCGGGTAACTTGTCAGCACATCTGACTTCATGCCAGCAGAGACCGCAATGATCGCGGCCGCGGATTCGTAGGCTGACTTCTCCACCCACGAGGACAGTCGGTATCCACCCCCCAGCTGTTCGGCTTTCCATGGGCGCAGTGGCTCAAGTGAATGGGCTGTGACAACCAATGGCTTGTTCAGTAGTAGCGAGCCGACTTGGCCCGCAAAATTGGAATACCAAGTGTGGGAATGGATAACGTCAACATCCTGTTGCGAGATCGCCTGCACAATGTCGAGGTTGGTTCCAAGAGTTGCAAGGGCAGGGTTCGCGTTTTTGAGAAATTCAGGTGTCACATGCCCAATGGCATCAGGATATTCTTCACCGAAAGCGTGCACATCAACAGATATGTGTTTGCGCAATGCAGGGACGAGGAATTGCACGTGAACACCAGCACCCCCGTAGGTGTTGGGCGGCCATTCTTTGGTCAAAATCGCTGTTCGCACGATCGAAGCCTAGGCCCGCGATTTCCAGGGGGTCATTTGAGGCGCACTTTATAAATGGGTATACCTGTGTGACTGATGGGACTAGGCTGAAGCCATGGCAGGGGATCCCCGAGTACTCGCCATGGTGCTCGCAGGCGGCGAAGGCAAAAGACTCATGCCACTCACCGCGGACAGGGCAAAGCCGGCCGTTCCTTTTGGCGGTTCATACCGTCTCATTGATTTCGTGCTGTCCAATCTGATCAATGCCGGAATGCGTCGCGTATGCGTGCTCACTCAATACAAATCGCATTCACTGGATCGACACATTACGCAAACGTGGCGAATGCCCACCTTGCTCGGTGATTACGTCACACCGGTCCCCGCGCAGCAACGTTTGGGCCCACGCTGGTTTACGGGTAGCGCTGACGCAATTTTTCAGAGCCTGAATTTGGTTTACGATGAAGCTCCCGAATATGTTGTTGTATTCGGTGCTGATCACGTTTATCGCATGGATCCCATGCAAATGATCGAAGCCCATATTGATAGCGGTGCGGGCGTGACGGTTGCAGGCTTGCGTCGGCCAAAAGAAATGGCATCTGAGTTCGGTGTCATTGAAGTTGCAAGTGACGGGCATCGGATTTCAAATTTCTTGGAAAAGCCAGAAAACCCGCCAACGATTCCAGGCTCACCAGATGAGTGTTTTGTCTCAATGGGCAATTATGTTTTCAGCACGGATGTGTTGCTCGAAGCTCTCCGTGAAGATGCCGCGGATGCATCGTCAATCCATGACATGGGCAGCAACATCATCCCGATGCTTACGGGCCAGGGCCGCGCTTTTGTTTATGATTTCAATTCAAATATTGTCCCGGGCGCAACTGAACGCGATTCAGGGTACTGGCGCGATGTGGGATCGCTTGACAGCTATCACGATGCGCACATGGACTTGGTTTCCGTGCACCCAGTTTTCAATTTATACAACATGCGTTGGCCAATACTTTCAAACATTCCACCACTTCCTCCGGCAAAGTTTGTTGAGGGCGGGAATGCCCATGAGTCCATGGTCGGTGCGGGCAGCATTATTTCGGGTGGCCACGTGCGCACCTCGGTCATTGCATCAAATGTGATTGTTGATTCAGGGTCTTACGTCGAAGGCAGTGTTCTCATGCCCGGTGTGCGAATCGGTCAGAACGCGGTTGTGCGTCGGGCGATTCTTGATAAAAACGTTGTAGTGCCCGCAAATGCCCAAATCGGAGTTGATCTTGATTTGGATCGCACCCGCTACACCGTGAGCCCAGGAGGCATCGTGGTGATTGGCAAGGGTGTTTCCGTTATCGAGGACTAGTTTCATTCCTTCTGGCTGCATAATGGTGAGGTGAAACTTCCCATCAAGGTGCTCTCCGCCGTTATTGCGTGCCTCACCTTTATGGGTCTACAGATACACCCTGCCCTGGCCGTGGCTCCGAGAATTGTGGGAGGAGCACCGATATCAATTTCCCAGGCGCCGTGGCAAGTTGCCATTTCAATCAGAAACGGCACGCTTTGTGGTGGTTCATTAATCAATACTGACTGGGTCATTACGGCTGCCCACTGCGCATCAGGGGTTCAACCATCAGGCTTTTCTGTTTTTGCGGGGCTTGACTTTCTGTCCCAACGAAATCGTGGAAACGCGATCAGCGTTTCTCAAGTCGTCATTCACCCGGATTGGAATGGTAACAATTTCAATGCCGATCTGGCATTGCTCCAACTTTCAGCCCCCGTGACACTTGGACCAAATATTCAACTGATCCCCCTGCCTGAACAAGTTGACCCCAACACGTGGCCGCAACAAGGATCGATTGCGACGATTTCTGGTTGGGGTGCCACATCATTTGGTGGAGCCGCAACTGATCAATTGCAAGCGGCGAATATTTCGGTTCTTGCCGGCCCAGGGGTCAATTCATGTGGGGATTATGGGCCCAACTTTTCGGCACTAGATGATCTTTGTGCAGGTGTTGCTGGCGGTGGGATAGATACATGCCAAGGTGACAGCGGAAGTCCATTGACCATCCAGATTGATGGGGTCGCAACATTGGCTGGGGTGACCAGCGTGGGCAATGAGTGCGCATTGCCCAACTTCCCTGGGATCTATACCCGAGTGACCACATACATCAATTGGATTCGGGGCTATGTACCAATCCCAGCCACGGTTCCGATGCCCCCTGTGGGAGTCACGAGTAAGGCGGCAGTTGGTGGCAAGGTCGTGGTCAGTTGGCTGCCCCCCACGAGTGATGGAGGTGCCCCCATCACCGATTACAACGTCGTGAACATCACGGATCCCAATTCGGCAGCTACGGTGTGCACCTCGCAAGAGACGTATTGTGTTGTGACAGGACTTCAGGTCGGAGTCCCCTCATCACTGGTTGTCCAGGCAGTTAACTCCGTTGGAGTGAGCCTGGCTTCAGATGCGATCACGGCAACGCCTGTGACAACTGTGCTCAAGAAAGGCAAGAGCATCAGCGTAACGCGGTTGGGCAAACTCTTGAAAATCAAAAAGACCAAGTTAACCGCGAAAGTTGCTAGCGATACTGCGTCACTGTGCCGGGTTCAAGGTGTTCGGGTGAAAGCAACCAAAGCCGGGGTGTGTCGAGTTTTTGTGAAATCTCGTGGTTCAAAGAAAGCGCTGGGAACCGCGTACATAAAAGTTGTGTAGTTACCCGAATCGACCCGAAATGTAGTCTTCTGTGCGCTTATCACTGGGTGAACTAAATAATTCCCGGGTAGGTCCGAATTCCACGAGACGGCCGTGACGGATCCCATTGTCATCGAGTTCGGCGGTGAAAAAAGCGGTCCGGTCAGAAACTCGTGCGGCCTGCTGCATGTTGTGTGTGACGATCACGATGGTGTAATCCTTGGCAAGCTCACCCATGAGGTCTTCGATCTTGGCCGTTGCGATGGGGTCCAATGACGCGCATGGTTCATCCATCAAAATGACATCAGGTCGGACGGCGATGCATCGTGCAATAACCAGGCGTTGTTGCTGCCCACCGGAAAGCGCGTAGGCACTCTTCTTGAGATCATCCTTGACTTCATTCCACAGTGCGGCACGTGTAAGGCACTCCTCAACCAAATCGTCGTAATTGCCCTTGATGCCATTGACCTTGGGACCATAAGCAACGTTTTCATAGATCGATTTGGGAAACACATTGGGCTTTTGAAAAACCATGCCAACCCGGCGCCGGACCTCAATGGGGTCGACATCAGGACCGTAAATGTCTGTGCCGTGATAGGCAACAGTTCCTTGAACGCGAGCCCCAGGAATGAGGTCATTCATTCGGTTGAAGGAGCGCAACAGCGTTGATTTGCCGCACCCACTTGGCCCAATGAATGCGGTGATTTCGTTCTTGCCAATGGGCAGTGTGACGTTGCGAATTGCTTCGTAGTCACCATAAAAGACGCTGACATTGTCAAGTGAAAAAACCGTTTCACGGGCATGTAATGGAAGTTCACTGCCGTGCCTGAGCATGGAACTACTCAGGTTCAGGGTTACTTCATCGGGTGTGCTCATTATTGCCTCTCGGTGTTAACAGGGTTCACTTGTGTCTACCAGCGCTTTTGAGTTCTATTTCGAATCCAGATTGCAATGAAATTCATTGCCAGCAGGATCACGAGGAGCAACACAATCGTTGCAGCGGCGAGAATTTGGAATTCCTCGCGTGATTCTTTGGTCCAGTTAAATATTTGGATGGGCATAGTGGTGTAGTTCGAAAGAACGCCATCGGGATTGAACGTGATGAAAGATACGGCACCGAGCAGGAGCAGTGGAGCGGCCTCACCGATTGCCCGGGACAATGCGAGGATCGTTCCAGTTGCGATTCCCGGAACAGCGGCAGGAAGGGTTTGCCGGTAGGCGGTCTGCCACTCGGTCGCACCTAAAGCTAGTGATCCATCGCGGATGCTGCGTGGAACAGCGCGGAGGGCTTCCCTGGTGGAAATAATGATCACGGGAAGCACGAGCAATGCCAGAGTCATTGAGGCGGTAATCACACTTTGTCCCAGTGCCAATGCGCGTGCAAAGACCGCAAGACCCAGGATGCCGTAGACGATTGATGGAACCGCTGCAAGGTTCTGAATGTTGACCTCAATGAAGCGCTGAAACTTGCTATTTGGCCGAGCAAACTCCTCCAGGTAGAGAGCTGACATGATGCCCATCGGGAGAGCGATGAGAGCGGTAAAGGTGATGACCCAAATTGATCCGGTCAGTGCCGACTGAGCGCCAGCATTCTCAGGGTCGCGCACCGATGGCATGTTCGTGATCAAGCGAAGGTCGAGCCGAGGCCAACCTTTCACGGTGACGTAAATCAGGAGAACCGCGAGGGTGAATACGCCTACTGCTAATGCCAGGAAAAGAGCCCACATGAAAATGCGGTCGCGCAGTGGCGTGCCTTTACCGGAAAGAGACTGAGGTGAAAAGCTGTGTGATTGATGCTCGAGAGATTGGTGTGTGCTCACTGGTACACCTGCCTGAATCTACGCACCAGTCGAATGCTGAAGACGTTCATGATGAAGGTCAAAATGAAAAGCAGCAGTCCAACAGCAAAGATTGATTTGTACTCGATCGATCCCGTTGCGAGGTCTCCAGAGCCTGCCGCCGCGATGTAGGAGGTCATCGTCTGCATGCCTTGGAGTGGATTAAGTGTTAACTGCGGTTGGAGTCCGGCAGCAATGGTGACGATCATTGTCTCGCCGATTGCGCGGGAAATTCCCAGCACGAAGGCTGCCACGATGCCGGAGAGCGCTGCGGGTATTACAACCTTCATGGCGGTTTGACGCTTGGTGGAACCCAACGCATAGGCGCCATCCCGTAACCCGGACGGGACAGCGGCCATTGCGTCCTCAGAAAGGGACGCGATGGTGGGGATGATCATGATGCCCATGATGATTCCTGCAGAAAGTG
>JBDQMZ010000241.1:0-15228 GCA_040261955.1 Candidatus Nanopelagicales bacterium | reverse complement strand
GCATGGCTGCTTTACACGCATCGTGAGCGCCTGGCCAAGGACGCAATTTTGATCATTGGACCCAGCGCTGCTTTCTTGCGCTACATCGATCAGGTCCTTCCAAGTTTGGGCGAAACTGACATTGTTCTCTTGACACCCGGACAACTGTTTCCAGGGATAAGCGCAACCACCGAGGATTCAGTCCAAGTGTCGGCTATCAAAGGTCACGCATCGATGGCCCAAGTAATTGAACGAGCGGTCATGCTGTGGCCACGAGTGCCAGATACGGATATATCGATTCAAACCGAGGGCGGCACCGTTATAAAACTGACTCGAGGTCAAATTCGCGAGTCGCGCAAGTCATTGAACAAGCGTGCGAACTATCACTCAAACCGAGAAAATTTCCTGAAACGGCTACTTGACCACATGGCTCGAAATATTGCTCATTCTCAAGGTGATGAGCAACCCGATCAGGAAACAAAAGCTGACTTGATTCTTGATTTCATTGACGATCGCAATGTTCGTCGAGTTCTCAACTTGATGTGGATGCCAACTACTGCTGAGAAAGTCATTATTAAACTTTTATCTGACTCAAATTTCTTGGCTCAATGCGCTGATGGTTTACTCAGTCCAACAGCACAAAGTCTTCTTTTGCGAGAGCAGGACTCTCCATGGACCGTGGATGACGTTCCCCTCTTGGATGAATGCGCAGATCTGCTCGGTGAGTGGGTGCGCCCCAAAGCTCGGTCCCAAGAAAGCAATGAATACCGCGAACTCAACACGGCCGATATGCACATCGGGCATCGCGATACATCGGGTTATTCGGGTGCCACCGTCGCCGAACGTGCCTATCTAGACAGGGAATGGGTTTACGGGCACATTGTTGTCGATGAAGCACAGGAATTGAGCGAGATGGCATGGAGGGCTGTCTCGCGCCGTTCTGTGCGCAAGTCTTTGACCATAGTTGGCGACCTGCAGCAAAGTTCCCATCCCGCGGGTGCCCGCACATGGGAGGCTGCACTGGATTGGGCCAAGGATAAAGTCGTGATCAACACCCTGAACGTCACCTATCGAATCACCGCTGAAACGGTGAGTACCGCATCGAGGGAACTCATCGAAGCAGGCGGAGTCGCCCCTGAACTTGTGTCCATTAGAAATGGGGAGCCGACGTCAGAAGTGAGCCTGCACACCGATGACTTTGTGGATTACATACTCACCAACATACAAGACCTTGACGGTCGAGCTTGTGTCATTGCTCCAGACTCCACTTTTGCTGAGTGGAGAGCGATACTCGAAAACACCTCCAACCCTGACTTTGGATTTGGCGCACTCGCTCTTGACTCGAAAATTGCTGTTTTGAGCGCGCGTGAAACTAAAGGCCTTGAATTTGACACAGTGTTCGTGCTTGATCCACATCGAATTCGAGCCCAGGGTGTTCGAGGCTCAGATATTTTTGTTGCATGCACTCGAGCAACGCATCGCTTGCATTTAATGAAACCCCAATAGGAAGCATCAATAATCTCGATTGGCGTAGGCTCATCTCTATAACAACACGCCCACTAGTTGAGGGGAATCACGATGACTTCACCTAACACTAGGTGGCCAAAACGCGTGTACCAAGAGGGTACCGAGCCAGATCCACGATTTTCACTGGCAAATGAACGCACTTTCCTCGCATGGATTCGAACTGGACTTGCTTTTATCGCGGGTGGCATTGCACTCAATGCGTTCTCCGTCACTATCGACCCCACAATGAAGAAATGGCTGTCCATCGCCGCTTTGGGACTCGGGGCCCTCATCGCACTGTGGGCATGGCTTTCTTGGGCTCGCGTGGAAAGGGCCATGCGTGCCCGGCGACCGCTCCCCCATTCGCCCGGATTAATCCTTCTCTCTGGCGCCGTACTCAGCGTGGCTGTGGTTGCAGCGATTGCATTCCTCTGAGGCACGCACGTGAACACTGAATCACCTCAACGCCCTGCCCTCGATGAGGGTATGCCTCAGGAACGGACTCTGTTGTCGTGGCGACGAACGGCTTTAACTCTTTCAATAGCTACATTTGCACTCGCGCGATTGGCAATGGAACAATCACTGTTACTCGCCGGCATTCTCGTTTTCATCGCAATTGCCGTGATCATCACCTCGACCATCTACTCGGCAATGAACTATTTCGCTGGCTCAGTTGAAAACTCGTCTGGGACCACTGCCGCACTTCTCACGATCGCGACATGCGCACTCGCGGTGACGGAAATAATTCTCATTTTCCAGGAGTGAATTCTGCTATTGAAGCTTAGAAGCCAATGGAGTCCAGTCATAAACGACCTGTGTGCGCAAAACGACATCCTGGACGGATCTGTTGTTACGGTTGATGATCGCCCAACCAAGGCCCACCGGAAATGCCACTGAAAATAGCGCTCTCAACGCTGAAGGTCCCAGTGACATGGATTCGCCAGAAATCATTTGGACGCGAAGGCCCATGAGCAAATTTCCCAAGGTCTTACCGCCCGTGGCCCATGACCACGTCCAGTAAAACCACATCAAGACATAGCCGATGATGAGGAACGGCACCCCCGATAGCTGAGGGAGGTCATAAAAAACGCTCAAGACATACCGCATGAAGATCCACAAACCATAAGAGCACAGTACAAATACAGCGATAACTGCTATATCTATTAACACTGATATGAAGCGGGAGGTGAATCCCGCTGTCATTCCCTGGATATTGCGGGCTCGCTCAGGAATTGTATTGAACTTCAGAGGCTCTCCAGCCCAATGTGTACTTCTGAATTCTTTAAATGAACTCATGAATTTTTCGAATCTTTAGAATCCATGGCCTGATCAATTTCCTGCGCACGAGTTTTTTTGCGAAATAGAACTCGATCCACCACTGTGCTGAGGAAATTATCTGTTTCCAATGCTTGGAAACGTAAAAGTCCCAAAATGTCATCTGCGACGCCTCCCGTGCTCTCACGCACGAGAGTGGGTAAGTCAATTTCCTCGATGACGTAGTCCGCGATCTCGGTCATGGGAATTCGATCGATGATGGGGTCGAGCTGAGTTTGCGCCACGATTGCATTAACGTCAACGTTGTTGAGCACGATCTCAGTCAGATCGACGCGCGAGAGAATAGCGCCAAAGAGCGGGGGCACAACGCGGTCAAGAACCTCATTGGTTGCACTTTTTGATGCCTCCGATGCCAGATGCACGCAGGTCTCCGCCGTGAACTTTGTCAGACCAACCAGATTTTCAACCGTTGATGTCGCCGCCGAAACCAAAGGGTAAAGGGCCCCAGCGCTCATCGGCACGGTCACCGAGACGTCGATCTCCTCACGCATTAGGCCATCATTGCGCACAGTGCTCTGCCGCGCCATGGCGAGGTCTCAGGCATTTAGTTTGACGCACTTGCACCGTTCGAACGAAAGAATGCGGGCCCAACGAATTTACTCTGCGGTCAGGGGACCATTCTTGGCTTCAGGGAAATAATTTTGCCCAATGCCACTTGTGCGCTTGGGCACCATCACGGACCTAAACCAGGAAACTATTTCGTTGCCATCTTGATTCAAACCACGGGTTTTCATTCGAATGATGCCCATCTCAGGGCGTGATCCGCTCTCGCGCTTTTCAAGGCACACACTTTCTGCATAAATCGTGTCACCGATGTACACCGGATGGGTCAACTTGATGTCAGTCCACCCCAAGTTCGCCACTGCATTTTGACTCATGTCAATCACTGAAAGTCCCAACACCAAAGCCACGGTGAGCCCTGAGTTAACAATTATTCGACCCTGAGTGATGGGGTTACTCTCAGCGAGGTGGGCGTTGAAATGATTTTGATTTGTATTGCAAGTTAAGAGTGTGAACCAAGTGGAGTCAGCCTCGCTGATGGTGCGCCCAAATGGATGTTGGTAGGTAGTTCCTACTTCAAAGTCTTCAAAAAAGCGGCCCAATTGGGCGGGAACAATGTTGTTAGCGTCGGCCACGAATTTGATCCGGCTACTCGCCCTCGGTGCGCTTGCGCCACCGATCTTCCATGCGGTTCATGAAACCATCATTCTTGGACGCCTTAGGCATTTTTGGAATTGAGCTTTCTTGTAATTCTTCAGGTGATTCGGGACTGGCAATTGCGCCAGTTGTAAAGGCCGTGTAGGTGATCACGGCACCAATCAACATGATGGTGAAGCCAGCGACTCCGAGTGCTGGGGCAAATGCAACACCAGCAATGAGAAGTCCCAGCCCAGCGAGAACCGCTAAGACTCCGAGTGCGGCACGTCCCCGACTAGCGCTACCGCCTGCAGTACGAATGTTGGTGGCAAACTTTGGATCGTCAGCGTAAAGGGCTTGTTCCATTTGTTCGAGCAGTTTTTGCTCGTGCTCTGACAGCGCCATGGTGCTCCCTTCCGACTGAGATCTTTCACCGTGTCCGCCGGACACGTACTCCCCAAGGATATGACGAAACCCTGATGAAGCAACCCCTCACCCCGATTTAGTGGGTTTCTGCTTCTCGGAACGGATTTCCGATGGTCCCGAGCGCGCCCAGTTCTGACTTTGACACTATTGCGCCATGCCCAACCGCCAGATACGCATCGGCCTGTTGTGGGCACTTCTGGGAGTCATTCTTTTCTCCTTTTCACTGCCCCTGACCAAGGTAGCCGTTGGTGGATTTTCCCCCTACCTAACGGCAACGGGACGCGCCGTCATCGCGGGGGCCCTCGCTCTTATCCTGCTATCGCTAGCACGAGTTCCATTCCCCCACCGAGATCAACTCAAACCACTTATGTTCACCATGATTGGAGCGGTTTTTGGGTGGCCAATTCTCCTAGCTCTGGCCCTGGAGCGCACGACAGCGGCTCATGCTGCGGTCATCGCCGCATTTATGCCGTTAACCACAGCAATAATCGCCGTGCTGCGATTCCACGAGCGGGTGTCCAAGCAATTCTGGATTGCATCGACGCTGGGAACCCTGGCTCTCGTGATTTTCGCACTCAGCCGAGGCGGCGCAGAAGGCGCAGATTTGATTGCTGATCTGCTTATTGTGGGGGCTGTCTTGAGTTCATCTTGGTGCTATGTAGAAGGTGCAGCTATAACGCGAGTTATGCCTGGCTGGCAAGTAATTTCGTGGGTGGTTGTTCTGGCTCTTCCGATCACTGTGCCCGCGACACTCATGATCTATTTCTTCACCGCAGATTCATTCAGCCCAACATCGGGGGAATGGTCTGCGCTCATTCTCCTAGGTTTGTCCTCGATGTATTTAGCGTTCTTTGCTTGGTACCGAGGGTTAGCCATGGCTGGAACGGCAGTCGGGGGGCAGGTGCAACAACTTCAAGCCCTACTTACGTTGCTGTGGTCTGCGCTTCTACTGCATGAGGTGGTAACACCAATTACTGTCGTGATGGCCTGCATGATCATTGTGTGCGTCATGTGGGCTCTGCGCAGCCGGCCGGCGGCAAAGTCGGACTCCTTGATCATTGCTCCTGAGGAGTGATCTCGACACTGGGAACGGTCCGACCTGATTGAACAGCGCCTGAACCAAACTTGGTTCGCAACTTGTCAATGGCCAGTTCGGCATCACGCCGGCCATGTTCAGGTTCTCCAAAGAGAAGTTGCTCTGGTGCATCACCTGCGGGCGCCAACCCATCGACTTTGACGCCAACGAGTCGAATCCGCACACGTTGCAAACCGAGGGCTTGGAATAACGACCACGTTGTGGAATAAATGTCGTGGGCAAGATCCGTATGCATGCCACTCTTGGACCGAGTAATTGTGGTGAAGTCAGCAAAACGGAGTTTCAAGGTAACGGTCTTGCCTCGATATCCCGCGGCCCTCAGCCTGCTTGCAACTTTGTCTGACAAGTGCGCGATCTCAGCTCGGATCACTTCGGGATCATCTATGTCGTGTGAAAAAGTATTTTCGTTGCTCACACTTTTTTCCGGCTCATGGGGAGTAACCGAACGTGGGTCACGCCCCCATGACAATTCGTGGAGGTGATTTCCGGCCGCTCCGAGCGCTCGGGTCAATGTTCCAACCGGGGTGTTCGCTATGTCTCCCACTGTGCGCAAACCAAGTCGAGTGAGTTGCTCTTCAGTTTTTTCTCCCACTCCCCACAATGAACCGATGGGCAAAGGGTGAAGAAATTCAATAACGGAGTCTTCAGGGACGAGAAGTAAGCCATCGGGCTTTGCTCGAGTTGATGCCAATTTCGCCACAAATTTGGTGGATGCAACGCCCACCGAGCATGTTATTCCTTGTTCGTCAGCCACCCGCGCACGAATAAGTTCAGCAATTGTCACAGAGCTTGAAAGCCTGCGCAAAGCGCCGGAGACATCAAGAAATGCCTCATCAAGGCTGATGGGTTCAACAAGTGGTGTGATCGATTCGAACAGCGCCATGACATTCCGGCTGACAACGCTGTACTTATCGTGATTGGGAGAAATGATTGTTGCTTCAGGTGCAATCCGTCGGGCTCGGGACAATGGCATTGCCGAGTGAACGCCCAGCTCGCGCGCTTCATAGGTGGCCGTCAGCACCACACCCCTGTTGCCTTGTGCGGCGATAATGACAGGCGTGCCGTGAAGTTCGGGTCGATCGCGCAACTCAACTGATGCATAAAAGGCATCCATATCGACATGAAGAACTGTGCAGCCAGCATCGTTAGAGCCAAAGCCAACTTTCCCACCGGGGCGGCGCACCTGGCTGCGACTCATTTCTGCCTCCTCTTCGTCTGCCGTAGATGAAACCAAGTGTGCGGTATGTGCTGATTATGTCTGCACGAGAACCTATTTGAATGATCATGCATAACTACCATCCCGGGGTTCCTGGGCTGCGGTGCCAGAGTTTGCTGGGTGCATTGGTTTCAGAAAGTACCGGGACGGGCGCTGGCGATTTAATGTCTGCGTAGGGCGACTGCTTGAACCCACTGGCATGAATAAGCGCAGTTCGTTTCACGGGTGCACCAGTGTCAGGAATAGGCGTGGCAAGAACATGCTCGTTCACGGCAGAGACTCCCCCCTGAAGCCACAGTCTGCGGATGGTCCCCAACTCCCAACAACCAGTTGCTCGGAGTGAAACACCACGTGGGCCAGTTCGTCGCACTTCACCTCGAACAAGGAGAATCCACGAGTTGAATAGGTCGTGCGCAAAGGGCCCTTGGGCATTTTCAAAGAATGTGGCATCCAGTGGGCCGGTTGAATCATCAAGAGTGAGGAATACAACTCTCTTGCCACTACGCACAGGTGGCATTTGGGTCGCCACCTTCACCCCTGCAACAAAAATCGATTCTTTGGACCTACATGTGAGCAAGTCACGGGACTGAACAACATTTAATGCCGAAAGAACATCTGAATAAAACTCCAAAACATGCGAGCTCACATCCAATCCGAGAACTTCAAGCTCAGAACGAACCCGCTCAGCTGCATTCATTTCCGGCAGACCTGAGGCAGATGAAGTGTCGTCACATGAATTCACGTCAAAGGAAAGTTGCGCCGTTGAAACAGTCTTGCCTCGCGCCAAGTCAGCTATCTGGAGTAATAGATCGCGCCGAGTTATGTGATTGCGCGCTCCATGATTATTGAACCCATAGAGTGAATCGAATGCTCCAGCAACAACAAGATTTTCTAAGACTGGGCGCGAGGGTCGAGCCCTCTGCCATACATCTGACAGGGATGAGTATGGCTGCCCTTGAATTAATCGCTCTATTTCATCAGTTGAAATTTCTTTAACGTCAGTGAATGCGATTCGAATACCGCATTCCAGGGATTCGTCAGGATTAATGGCCTCAAGTTGATAGACCTCAGCGGATCTGTTCACATCAAGTCCAAGGATTGCAACACCAAAGTTGCGGGCATCGTCAAGGATTAACCGCTTGGGATACATGCCGGGATCATGAGTGAGTAACCCGCAGTAAAAGGCAGCAGGGTGATGTGTTTTTAACCATGCGGACTGGTACGTGGGTAACGCAAATGCCGCAGCATGTGCTTTGCAAAAACCAAATGATGCAAATGCGCGCAAAATCTCCCAAACTCGATCAACCTGCTCAAGGTTGTAACCACGAGCAAGCGCTGCTGGATAGAACCATGCACGAACATCGTCTTGACCAGCGGGCGAACCCATGGCGCGCCGTGATTCATCTGCCTCAGCGAGCGAACACCCGGTGAAGACACTAAATGTGCGCAGAACTTGCTCATGAAAAACGACCACACCATAGGTTTCTTCGAGAGCTGGCTGTAAATCTGGATGTGGGTACTCAGGCTTATTCCACCCTTGCCGCGCACGTAAAAAGGGCGTGATCATGTCAGATTTCACCGGGCCTGGGCGAAAGAGGGAAATATCGATGATTAAATCGCCAAAAGTTTCTGGTGCGAATTTGCCAACAAGTTCACGTTGCCCCGGGGATTCAATTTGAAAACAGCCAAGTGTTCGGGTGGACTGAATTAATGCGAATGTTTCCGGGTCATCCAAGGTGGTTCCGTCAATCACTGGCCGCACTCCCGTCACCCGCTCTGCCTCATTGAGCGCATGCGCCATGGCCGATTGCATGCGGACACCTAAAACATCAAGTTTGAGTAAACCCATATGTTCGACATCGTGTTTATCAAAATGAGTCATGGGAAAGCCTGCGGCACTACTTTCGACTGGAGTTCGGTCAAGCAAAGTCAGATCAGAGAGCACAACACCGCAGGGATGCATTGCAATATGGCGGGGTAATCCATCAAGACCTTCAACCAGACTGAGAAAGCCTTCTAACTCCCCCGTTGCGGCCAGACGCCCGAACGACGATCTGCGCAGTTCCGGTAAATCCTCTAGGGCCGATTTCACATTTCGTGCCCGAATGTGTGGGAAAGCTTTGGCGAATGCATCAATATCAGCCGATGGCATTCCGAGGGCCATCCCGACATCACGCACTGCTGAACGCGCACGGTAGGTCTCCATCATGGAAACAGTGGCGATGCGGTCAGTGCCAAATTTGTCAAAGATCCATTGATACACCTCCAGCCGCCGGTCAGACTCGACATCAATATCAATATCAGGGAGGACCTTGCGCAGCGGCGACAAGAAACGCTCCATGAGTAGGTCCTGCTCAATCGGGTCAACTCCTGAGATCCCCAGCAAATAGTTCACCAAACTTCCAGCACCCGAACCGCGGGCAGCAACCCGCACACCCCGTTCCTTGATCATGTCAACCACATGGCCGACCGTGAGGAAGTATCCAGAAAATCCAAGATGGGTGATGGTTCGCATCTCCTGCTGTAACCGCTGCTCCGCGATCGACCGATCCCGTGAGCGCGCATATCGCACAGGCAATTCAGCCTGACACCGTTGCAATAAAATTGCATTCGCTTCACGTTCTGGATCAGAAATTTTACGATCAAGTAGAACATCAAGCTCCGGAACGAAAACTGAACCGAGGCCAAGGTCCACCGCAGGATCTAATGCACAGTATTCCGCTAAATGCCGAGTATCACGCAAAAGTCGCGACACATCTCGCTCACCAGCTTGGTGGCATATTTCTCCAGCAATATCACGCATTTGTGTACCACTTTTTAAATAGCCCTCACCGTTATTGCGAGTCGCGTTTAGGTGCTTGGAATCTAATGAAACAAGGTGCCGAGCCGCATCAAGGACATCGGCCACTCGCGCTTGCTCGGGGGTTAAATATCGAACTGCGTTGGTTAACACCACTGGCAGTTTTTCCCCTCGTGCCCACGACAATAATTGTGCCGCTTTAGATGTGGAGTAGTGATGCCCAGGAGCCGCACGGTGTGATGTCACGGCAATGCCTAAATACCGGTTAAAGATTGCTCGCCATGGACGAACTAGTGCGTCAGCCTTGTGACCCTTTCCAGTTAACAGTGCTTGGCCTACTTCAGATTCAGCCCCGAGCAGAGCGACGATCCCCGCATGGTGTTGAGCAAGAGCAGACCATGGCAACACTGGATTATTACGAGACCCATTACTACGGGACCCATTACTACGGGACCCATTACCCGGCTGAGCACTACCTGAATGTGCACTACCTGAATGTGCATGCGCTGCGGAAACTAGACGGCACAACGATGCCCAGCCCGTTGCATTCGTTGCCAGCAGCGTTACCCGCGGTTGTGATTCATCAACCCAAATGCCGCCATGTGCTGGCGTCCTTCTGGGATTATTTCGAGCACCAGCGCCAGAAACCGCCTGCACCTGAGTGCGATCGACGGCAAGGTCAACCCCAATGACGGGTGAAATACCTGCACTCATACAAGCTCGAGCCCATTGAACCGCACCATAGAGACCATTGCGGTCGGTGAGACCAATGATGTTTTGTCCCAGTTCAACAGCACGATCCACTAAAACACTTGGCTGAGTTGTGCCATATTGCAAGGAATAACCCGATGCAACCTGTAAATGAGCAAACGAATCCACTGAATTCATGTGAATTACCTAGTCCCCAGAAAGAAGTTCAGCTCACACGCAAAAACTGCGTGCGACCAATTGGAATACTGGATTGTTTAAGACAGTGAAGCGAGTCAGCTACCTGCAACAGGAAGCGCTCAGCATCGCGCACCAGGTCATCAGCCTCACGAGCTGTCACACATGGAATCCCTGCTTGCGCAGAGGCGCGCTTGCGAGCACCTGCGGCGAAAAACTCCGCCCATTCACCAAATTCAGGTGCGACTTCAGGCAACAGCTCCCACGCACTGCGAATACGTTGGCGGCGTGGGCCAACAGCAACTTGAGCTCGATCCGCGAGAACTGCTGCTGCTGTTCGAAGGGCTGCCAAATGTGCAGCCGCATATCGATCCTGTGGCATGAGTGCGACAGTTGCTTCCTGCAAACTGTCTTGGGCTGAATACAGGAGATCTTCTGCTGGCCGTTTAGTGAACTTTCCCGTCATGACACTTCCCTTCGAGTCGAGTTAATCCATTACCCGTTCCAGCGCCCATTGATCATGTGATTGGTCATGTGATGTTCCAACAGACATGGACAGGTAATACGTGCCAATAGAGGCACTCTTTCTTTTTTCGACCCGGTAATTCTTTTTCTCGACCCGGTAGTAATTGAGTTGCACTGCTTCGACCCGATAAAACACTCGGTATTCCGTACTGCTTGAGCGCAACCACCATGTGCCCCGTTCGACCCAACTGCCTGTGATTGCTTGAACTTGGTACTGCCGTCCCTGCCAGTGAAACCGCGTGGGTTCCTTTTTGTGATTGACCTGCACCGCGATAACTGCTCCGCGGTAGCGCCGAACCACCTCTCACCGCCTCCCTCTATCGCGCTATATGCCCTATGCCACTGTGCGTGACATCAAAAACAGCCACCGGGGCCGGGGTCGAGACGACCCCGGTGACTGTGATCATGTAGCGGCTCTCACCGCGTGTAATGACCTGACCCGCACCTAGCCGCGAATCCAGGACCGGGAGGTAGTTCGGACACCTGCACTCCAGCGAGTGCTTCCCACACCAGTTTTCGTACAGATGTTCGAACAGATCCAAAGATAGACCTGGGCACTGACATCAGTCAACCCCGGGCTGCTTTTATGGGTATTTTGAGGAATTTGGATCGATCGACTAACCCGTTGTGACATTTCTGCGACATTTCAACTACCGAATTGGGACGAAACCCTGCCGGGACGCGACCTAACCGGCACCACAATGAACTAATGCCTTCCTCGAGTTCATCCGCAATCGCGCTAGCCACAAATCTGGGTTCTCTGCAGGATCTCCCCCTGCGCAAACTCCCCCGACAGCAACGCTCTCGGCGACGGGTAGCGACCATGATCGGGGCCGCTATCGACCTGCTGATCCTTGGCGGCACCGAGGCAGTCACCACCAGCGCGGTCTCCGACAAGGCCGAAGTCCCCATCGGCTCGGTGTACCAGTTTTTTCCTGACCGAGAGACCCTTTTGCTCGCGGTTGCTGAAGTATCTAGCCGCCCCCTGCAGGACATGACCCAACACATCACCCAAGAATCAATCTCGGATTCTGGCACCCCCACTCCCCTTGGCCCATGGCTCAGTGAGGTCATTACCCAACTCGAAAAACAATGGGTTGAGCATCCCGCAGACGTTGCTGCCTGGCATGCACTTGTGTCGGTACCAAATATGGATTCAGTTACTGGTCCGATTTTTTCTAGCTTTGTGAACGCTCTCAGTAGCGGCGTGACCTCGCGCCTTGGCCACAATGCGCACAGCCTCACCCCCGAGGAAATCAATGAACGTTGTTGGGTGCTCACCACTAGCCTCACCGCAGTCTTGGCCAATTCACTCAGCACTGGCCGCACAACCGCGATGGAATCATTCCGCGCCTGGGCTCAATGCATGTTTACCAGCTAGAAGTTCAACAACCAGATCCAAGAGAAGCGCACTAGTATCACCGCGTGAGTGAAAATACCGAGCAGCAATCAGTTATTCATGTGCGCAACACCCTTAAAAGACTTGGTGCCCAAGGTGAAGTCCGAAGACTGGATGACAGCGCACGCACCGCAAAAGAAGCAGCCGATGCGCTAGGCATTGAAGTAGGACAAATAGCAAGTTCACTTATATTTCTTGCCGATGCCAAACCAGTTTTAGTTATCGCCTCCGGTAAGCATCGAGTGAATACAGACTCCATTGCAACGATTCTCGCCGTCAATGAAGTCACCAAGGCCACCGCTGATGATGTTCGTCAGGCAACAGGTTTCGCCATTGGCGGGGTGGCACCCGTCGGCCATCCAGAACCCCTTCCAACAATCATTGATATTTCACTCAGTCAATACGACCAAGTGTGGGCAGCAGGTGGTCACCCGCATTACGTGTTCCCCACGACCTATGACGAACTCCTGCGCATCACAGGTGGCGAAGCCGCCGAAGTTAACGTCTAGGTCTCGCAATTCATAGACATTCCTTACCCGCGATTACATCACCATGATCTCTTGGATCGCACTCTCACTCGGTTCAGCATTCTTTGCTGGCCTTGTCGCAATTTTTAGCAAGTTGGGCATTGCAAATATCTCATCAAATCTTGCAACCGCCATCAGAACAATTGTTGTAGTTGTTTTGGCGTGGATCGTTGTATTCATAACAGGTGCAATGCGTGAAGTTTCGACCATTACGACACCGACATTGATCATCTTGGTGCTTTCCGGTATCGCTACCGGCGCATCGTGGCTGTTCTTCTTCCGCGCATTGCAACTTGGCGATGCAACGAAAGTGGTCACCGTTGATCGACTCAGTATTGTCCTCACAATTATTGTGGGAATAATCATTTTTGGGGAATCGACCGGTTACCTGCAAATTCTTGGGATTGGCCTACTGGCGCTTGGAACATTTCTCGTGGTCGCCCAACGCTCAGATCCCAATGATTCAAATCAACTCAAAAATCTTTGGATTATTTATGCAGCTGCGGGTGCTTGTTGTGCATCCCTGACCGCGCTCCTGGCGAAATGGGGCCTGGAAAATATTGACTCCAACTTGGCAACCGCCATCCGGACCATTGTTGTAGTCATCATGGCTTGGTTCATCGTTCTCATTGCCGGGGAGCATCGTCAGGTGCGCTCCATCTCGGGCCGGGATCTGGTCTTTCTGGGGCTATCCGGAGTTGCAACCGGTGCAAGTTGGCTACTCTTTTTCGCCGCCCTCAAGTCTGGACCGGTGAGCGGTGTGATTCCCGTGGACAAACTCAGTCTCGTAGTTACCGCAATTGCCTCATGGATCGTCTTTCGGGAACGCCAATCACCCCGAGCACTTGCAGGACTGGCCGTAGTGGTCGTGGGCACGACCCTCCTCGTTCAGTGAGTCCAGGTTAATTAGGTTAGGCAACCCTATGTTAGGCTACCCTAACCAAATAGCCGATTCATGAGAAATGAGTGACGAACCATGCTGAGCAACTTCTTGATTGGTCTGCGCGAGGGACTTGAAGCATCCCTGATTGTGGCCATTTTGGTCGCGTATTTGGTCAAGCGTGGTGAGTATGAATCCTTGCGCAAACTCTGGATCGGGGTCGGCGCTGCCGTAGTCCTCGCACTCGGCTTTGGAGCTTTTCTCCAACTCACCAGCCAAACTCTGAGTGACACCGCGGCTGAAACATTTGGCGGGGTCACCTCAATTATTGCGGTCGTTCTAATCACCTGGATGATTTTCTGGATGGCAAGCCATGCGAGAACCTTGAAATCCCATCTCCATGGCGAGGTGGATAAAGCCCTGCTGGGCAACGGCTGGGCAATTGCCTTTGTAGCCTTCGTCGCTGTCATCCGCGAAGGCATGGAGACAGCGTTGTTCCTGTGGACCGGCATAAGAGCCGCCGGCAGCTCCGCCACTCCGGTCATCGGAGCACTTCTGGGTCTGGCCGTAGCGGCCGCCATCGGTTACATCATTTACCGCGGAGCCGTGAAACTCAACCTCTCAAAGCTTTTCACTTGGACCGGCGTTGCCCTCATCATCGTCGCAGCAGGCGTATTGAGCTATGGAATCCACGAACTCCAAGAAGTTGGAATTCTTCCATTCATGAATTCATATGCCTTTGATGTCAGCACACAGATTCCACCAGATGGTGGGCTCGGAACACTCTTGCGTGGCACTTTCAACTTCCGTCCCGCAACAACATGGCTTGAATTCTTCGCATGGTGGGCCTACGTCATACCTGTTATGACTCTCTACATTCGCAAGGTTCGAGGATCGCGACCACCAGCCCAAGCCCCCTCAGCAAAAGTACCTACGGGCGCAAGTCTTTAATCACAAACTTCTTCATTTCCATCATGGCCTGCCATGCAAATTGAGCCTCTGCAGGATTGCTGCTACCGAGCAATCCAGGGAGCACTGATGGTGTTATTTGCCATCTGACACCAAAGCGATCACGGCACCACCCGCACATGCTCTCTTCCCCACCGTCAGCGATTATGGAGTTCCAGAGGTGGTCAATTTCATCTTGCGTGTCACAGGAAATCTGAAATGAGACTGCATCATTGTGTGGGTCGTGTTCACCACCATTCAATGCCAAGAACGATTGGCCAAAAATAGTGAACGAAACTGTGAGCACGGATCCTTCAGGCATGGGTGCGCCTGCTCCATAGTACGAAGTTTCGTGGATCTCGGAGTCAGGAAACAGGCTCGTGTAAAAGTTCGCAGCCTCTTGCGCCTCAGACGCAAACCACAAAGTTGTGGTGATTCCAGAAATAGCCATGGCCCCAAGGCTAGTCCCATGATTCTGTCCCTAAACGAAACATCTGCGATCTTGTTACGCGACCATTACCGGCTCACTCGGGTCCGATGAGGTAGCCGTAGTCCAACATGGCCAAAGT
>JBDQMZ010000240.1:0-4217 GCA_040261955.1 Candidatus Nanopelagicales bacterium | reverse complement strand
GGCCTGCGCGGTCGCGGCGGTGCTGGATTCCCCACCGGCCTGAAGTGGTCATTTGTTCCTCAAAATGATGGCAAGCCCCACTACCTGGTGGTGAACGCAGACGAATCTGAGCCAGGTGCGTGCAAGGACATCCCCATCATGATGGCGAATCCACATGCCCTCGTTGAAGGTGTGATCATCACGTCCTTCGCCATTCGCGCCAACCACGCATTCATTTACATCCGTGGTGAAGTACCCGAAGCCATTCGCAAGGTTGCTTATGCTGTCAAGCAGGCTCGGGAAGCAGGGCTGATCGGCACGAACATTCTTGGCTCCGGTTTTGATCTTGAAGTCACCGTGCATGCAGGCGCTGGGGCTTATATCTGCGGCGAAGAAACCGCATTGCTCGATTCACTCGAGGGCTACCGCGGTCAGCCACGCCTGAAGCCACCATTTCCCGCCGTTGCAGGTCTTTATGCGTCACCGACAGTGATCAACAACGTGGAAACAATCGCAAATATCCCGTACATCGTTGATCGCGGTGTCGATTGGTTCCGTCAATTTGGAACTGAAAAGTCACCAGGCTTCAAAGTGTTCGCAGTCTCAGGTCATGTGAAACGCCCGGGCATCTATGAAGCACCGCTCGGAATCACAATGCGTGAACTGTTGGATTATGCCGGCGGTATGCGCGATGGCAGTGAAGTGAAGTTCTGGATACCAGGCGGCTCCAGCGTTCCCATGCTGACACCGGAACACCTTGACCTCCCATTGACCTATGAAGCCATGGCTGAAGCAGGAACAATGCTCGGCACAGGAACGCCGATGGTGTTCGATCAAACTGTTTCTGTGGTGAAGGCCGTTACGCGTTGGCTTGAGTTTTACAAGCATGAATCGTGCGGCAAGTGCACACCGTGCCGCGAGGGAACATATTGGATCACCGGTGTCCTTGAAAAGTTCGAACACGGTCACGGCACCGAAACGGAAATGGACACACTCACCACGCTGTGCGGCCAAATCGCGGGCCGATCATTTTGCGCGCTGGGCGATGCCGCAGCCACTCCGTACCCCGGTGCCATGAAGTATTTCAGCGATGAATTCAAAGCGGCAACGCACACGTCAGCTGATGAACAGTTTAATCCGGTTAAGTCCTACGTATTCTCGGGAGCTCGTGTTTAATGACTATCACCAACGATCCCCAAACGAGTAATGCGGGCATGGCGCCTGCGGTTGATCTGGTCAGTGTTGTCATTGACGGCGTTGAAATGGCAGTGCCCAAGGGCACTCTTGTCATTCGTGCGGCTGAACAAATTGGAATTGAAATCCCTCGCTTCTGCGACCATCCGCTCCTTGAGCCTGTTGCAGCCTGTCGCGCATGCTTGATTGAGATAGATGGTGTGCCCAAGCCGCAACCGGCGTGTGCACAGGCAGTCTCTGATGGCATGGTTATCAAGACCCAGCATTCATCTGAGGTCGCTCGCGTTGCGCAAGAGGGAGTGATGGAGTTCCTTCTTGCCAATCACCCCCTCGACTGTCCGATCTGCGACAAGGGTGGCGAGTGCCCGCTACAGAACCAGGCCATGAGTGTTGGTCGTCCTGAGTCACGCTTTGAAGGTGAGAAGCGAACATTTCCCAAGCCCATCAACATCAATGCGCAGATCCTGTTGGATCGCGAGCGTTGTGTCTCATGTGCTCGATGCACCCGCTTTGCTGATCAAATCGCCGGAGATCCTTCACTGGAATTACTCGAGCGTGGTGCCAAGCAGCAGGTTGGCACAGCCGATGATCAACCATTTGACTCGTACTTCTCGGGTAACACGATTCAAATTTGCCCGGTAGGTGCGCTCACGAGTGCCTCCTACCGTTTCCGTGCTCGTCCATTCGATCTCGTTTCTGTTCCCACCACGTGCGAACACTGCGCATCCGGTTGTTCATTGCGCACCGACTACCGCCGTGGTGTTGTCACTCGTCGTCTCGCATGGGATGACCCCGAGGTCAATGAGGAATGGAACTGCGACAAAGGCCGATTTGCTTTTGCCTACCAAAGCAATGGTCGAGTAGAACTCCCACTTGTTCGCGAGAATGGCGAACTGCGTCCCGCTTCCTGGCCTGAGGCACTGTCGGTTGCAGCAGCAGGACTAGCAGCTGCAGGTAGCTCAACAGGTGTTCTCGTTGGTGGCCGCGCAACCGTCGAGGATGCCTACGCCTACTCCAAATTCGCTCGGACAGTATTGAACACCGACAACATTGATTTCAGGGCGCGTGCACTCTCAGTTGAGGAGTCACAATTCCTGGCAGCAGAGGTTGCTGGTCGCACCTTGCACACGACCTACCGCAATATTGAGCAGGCACCCGCTGCACTCCTGATTGCATGCGAGCCCGAGGACGAATCACCCATCGTGTTCCTGCGTCTGCGTAAAGCTGCAGAGGCGGGGACCAAGGTCCACACAATTGCACCGGTCTACTCACTCGGAAGCGAAAAGTTGGCTGCCAACTGGATCGCGGTCAAGGCGGGTGCTGAGGCACAAGCAATCAGCAACCTTGACGCTGCAGTTCGTGACTCGTTGGGCCAACCCGGAGCCGTCATAGTGGTGGGGGAGCGTGCAGCGTCCGTTCCAGGTTTGCTCAGTTCGGTGTCACAGTTGGCTGCATCAACGGGTGCGAAGATCGCGTGGATTCCACGTCGCGCAGGTGAGCGCGGTGCACTCGAAATGGGAGCAATCGCAGGGCTGCTTCCGGGTGGCCGTCCAATCAGTGATCCCGATGCGCGCGCACAAATCGCAACTGCGTGGAACGTCGGTGCCGACTCACTACCCCATGCAGGACTGAGCGGGGCCGAACTCATTTCTGCGATCGGCCGCGGATCAATCAAGGCAGTTGTCACTGCTGGAGTGCAACCCAGCGATATGCCTCAGGGCGCTGAGCTGATTGAGGCTCTCAACACGGCAGACTTTGTGGTAGCACTTGATAACCATCACTCGGATATAACCGAGCGGGCCCATGTCGTGTTCCCTGTTGCGGTTGTGACCGAGAAGGCCGGAACATTTATGGACTGGGAAGGTCGCAGCAAGCCATTTGCCGCTGCTTTCCGTGATGCATTAACACTCTCTGACGCAGGTGTTCTTGCCATGCTGGCAAGTGCAATGGATAGCAGTCTCTCTGGTGATGCCAACGCACTGCGCAAAGAAATCGCTTCGATCCCCACATGGAACGGGGGACGTGCAGGTATTCCAACAACAAATGCTGGGTCGGTCGACGCCGGGACCACCCTGGCAACTTGGCGCCTCCTGCTCGATTCAGGTCTAATGCAAGAGGATGAACCGCACCTGGCAGCCACGGCACGCCCGAGCGTCGTACTCATCTCTGAAAATGATCACGTGGCACTGGGGTCCCCTGCTTTTATCGCGGTAAGCGGACCGAGTGGTTCCATCACGCTCCCCGCTGAGGTGGGCATGGTTGCCGACGGCAGTGTTTGGTTGCCCATGAATTCGCCAGGGTCACATATATATACACAACTTGGTGCGGGCATGGGTGAGGCCGTCACCGTTGCCGCCACAACAGGAGGTGCCGCATGAGTGGTTCCCAGTTCGGACTTTTTGGTACCGACCCCTGGTGGCTGGTGATTCTCAAGACCGTAGCCATCTTTGCCATGCTCGTACTTCTCACCCTGTTCACCATTTGGTGGGAACGTCGAGTGGTCTCGCGCATGCAGAACCGCATTGGCCCCAACCGAGTTGGGCCACAGGGTTTGCTGCAGTCCCTGATGGATGGATTCAAACTCGCATTCAAAGAGGAAATCATTCCCAAGTCCGCGCACGTTGCGGTTTTCTGGATCGCTCCCGTCATTTCCGCAACTGCAGCGTTCCTCGCATTTGCGGTGATTCCATTCGGTCCAACAGTGTCGATTTTTGGTGTCGAAACACCACTGCAGCTCACTGACTTCCCCGTCTCTGTTCTCTACGTGCTGGCCATTGCGTCCATCGGTGTCTACGGCCTGGTTCTTGCAGGCTGGTCCTCCGGATCCACCTACCCCCTCTTGGGTGGGCTTCGCTCCACCGCACAAGTGATTTCCTATGAAATCGCTATGGGCCTGTCCTTTGTTGCGGTGTTTTTGTTCGCGGGCTCCATGTCGACCTCAGAAATAATCGTGAAACAGGAACCCATTTGGTTCGCAGTGATTTTGCTGCCGTCGTTCCTTATTTATGTCACATCGATGGTGGGCGAGACCAACCGTGCTCCAT
>JBDQMZ010000239.1:0-2812 GCA_040261955.1 Candidatus Nanopelagicales bacterium | reverse complement strand
GTGCGAAGCTCAGCGGCCAAACCCGACCAGGTGGCACGGCTACGCGGGAAGCCCGTAAATGTGACTTCAGGGATATTGGCACGCGCAAGGTCATGAATGAATCGACTGGGTTGATCGCCGCCTTCGGCGCCTTGATCAATACAGGTGAATACGACCTGATGAATGGCTCTGCTTGCTGCGACATAGAAAAGATTGCGTTCTTCACGCATCAGAGCAACAGCATTCGCCCCGGCACCGACACCTTCAGGGGTGATTTCATCAGGATGCAGAACACTGCCACGTGCAACCAGGTTGGGCCAGATGCCTTCTTCCAGGCCTGTGATCCACACCCGTTCCCATTGCTGCCCTTTACTCTGATGAACGGTCATGACCTGAACGGCATCGGCTCTTAAACCGCGTGCTGCGACGGGCTCGGCCGGAATACTTTGGGCGGCAAGTGAGTGGAGAAAACCCGATAACCCTGCATTAACGCGGGAGGCATAGCGCTCCGCTGTGTCGAACAGAGCCATGATCGCATCGAGATCATGATGGGCATGCGGGTTGTGCGCCAATGCGCTGGCGCGCAGCCGCTCTGGCCACCCATGCGCATTTTTAGGTCCACCTGTCCATGCAAGCCATAAAAGATCAGGAATACTCGCCCTCGCTGATACCTGTTGACGAATCGCTGCAATGAGACCCTGCACCCGCGCAATTCTGGTTGCGATATCAGAATCCATGGAACTGCCGCGACCAGCCAGAGACGCAGGGATATCAGCAGGTGCACCATCAACGATCAGTTGTCGAATTGCCTCACGGCTTGACTGAGTTCGATCGATAGCTCGCAATGCGCGACCAAGCTGGCGTAGATCACGGGCATCAAGACCACACATGGGACCAACTAGGAGATCGTGCACCGCTTGTGATGTCGCCTTGGAAGGATTGGTCGCGATCCACAAAATGTTGAGCAATTCACTGACCGCGGGTTCGTCTTTGAGTGCAATGTCATCAGTTGCGACGACAACGGGCACCCCCTCGCGAGACAGAGCGCGAGTAATTGCTGGGATATCAGAGCTCGCTCGCCCGATCACGGCCATATTGCGCCAGCCGACCCCGTGCTCGATGTGGGCCGAACGAATCTCCTGCGCAAGAAATGCTGCTCGCGCATTGCGGTTGCCATACCGTTGAATCACCGCGGTGTCAGGAGTGATGTCCACTGATTCGGTGACCGCAATGGTTGGCCCCTGCGGATACACACATTGCGCAGCCGAAGAAATTGTCGCTCCGTTACGCCACGACTTGCGCAACTCGATTTGTGTTGCCCCAGAAAAATCATGTGCAAAACGATCAAGGAGCGATGTTTGGGCGCCGCGGAAAGTAAAGACACTTTCATCTGGATTACCAGCCGCGACAAACTCACTCACGCCAGCTCCACTGTTGCCTGCCGCAACTAATTCCTGGAGAAGTTCATAAGACAGTGGTGGTACCTCTTGGAGTTCATCGATAAATATGTGTGTTAGCGACCTTAAGGCTGGGGAATCGGCAGCCAATGCTCGCACTCGAATGACCAGTTCTTGGTAATCAATGGTGTTTTCCAAGTCCATGAGGTCAGACTCATGTGAGGCAACGAGTCCAGCGGCAACCCACTCGGGACGCTCTTCGAGCTCACCGATTCGCACAAGGTCAGCACCGGACATGCCCAACTCTTTGAGCCTGGCAATAACGGCTCGCATTTCCCTGGCGAATGTCGAGGTGCCTGATGCGGCGACGAGTGACTCAGGCCAGTCAACCGCGGAATCCTCGCGCAGCCCGCGAATAATCTCTCGGATTCGGGCATCCTCCTCAGCGCCCGATAGCAGGACATAAGGGTCACTGGACCCCGAGCCGTGGGATTCCGAACTCGTGAGTAGCGAAAACGCCAGCGAGTGAAAGGTTGCTACCAACGGCAAAGTGGCACCCTCGACCAGAGGTGCGAGTGCCTCACGGAACTCACGCACGGCACGTTTGCCGAAAGTCAGCACCAGAATCGATTCGGGAGCGACTCCAGCGGCTATCCGAGCGGCAACGCACCTGATCAGCGTGCGGGTCTTGCCCGAACCTGCCGCCCCCAAGACAAGGAGGGGGCCGGTGGAGTGACCGAGGGCAGCCTCCTGAGCGGGATCAGCACCGCATGCCCCAACAAATGGCCCCGCTGAGCGCCCCGTGACCTCAAGTTCCCACCGCATGGTGCATGAATACCACCTTTGTATGACACGATCATCCTGTGACTCCCGATCCGAACCAACAAATCCGGACTGAGTACACAATTGCCGGGCCAATGCCCTATCTGGCCGATGACGCTGCGCCTGAGCCTGATCCCAGCACAGGTCCCAATTCAGAGCCCAATACAGGCGTCGATCAGACGACCAATGGTGTTGTGGTGATCGACGATGGAGTTGTTCGTAAGCGCATTCGACGCCCACTCGACCTGGTCCGATTCGCGGTAGCCGTGGCCGTGGCCGCCGGAACCATCGCCCTGGGATGGTTCGCCACTAGCACCACGGCCGGCCTCGACAGCGACCTTGAGTCCGGTGTCTCCCTCATCCCATCCATCGTGGTGCTCATGCTCAATATCGTGGGCGGTATCGGGACCCTGGGACTTCCCGTCGCGGGCGCCATCAACCTGATCATTAGAAAAAGAGTCCGGCAACTTTTTGACTCCCTCGTGGCCATGTTCCTCGCCGTCTCACTCCTTTTTCTTATTGCCTATGTAATTGGCAGTCTGAACAACACCCAGCTATTGGTTGCACTCGCCGGTTCCACGAGTTCAACCAGTGGTGCGACCGCACCGATCTTG
>JBDQMZ010000238.1:0-3440 GCA_040261955.1 Candidatus Nanopelagicales bacterium | reverse complement strand
TGCTGCCAATGTCCGTGCTTGTGGCTTAATCTCTTGGGCGGCGAATACGCCCGCGACTGGGGCTATCAATGGATCACGATTGAGAAGTTCGAGGTACCGGGTGAGCTGCTCAACTCCATCGATTTCGCCCCTGCGCTTGATTTCAATAGCGACAGTTGACCCCTGAGGATCTTTAACCAGTAGATCAACAGGCCCAATGGCCGTTGGATACTCCCTACGTATCAATGAATATCCGTCGCCCAATGCGCCCAGATTCTCGGCTAAAAGTTTCTGCAGGTGTGCTTCCACGCCATCTTTGATCAAACCGGGATCTTGCCCCAATTCATGCGTTGAATCACTATGCAGTTCATGAATAGTGATTGTGAGTACTTCACCTGCTTTATTCGTGACAACGAATTCACCCGTTCCATGTTCACCGCCGTCAGGGCTTTCACTCACGGAACATGGTGGGCTCATCCAGTTGAGAGGTTTATAGGAACCACCATCGGAATGGATGAGCACGGAGCCATCAGCCTTGAACACCAACAGCCTGGTCGCTGGAGGGAGGTGGGCGCTCAATCTGCCGTCGTATTGAGCTGAGCAATGGGCAATAACAAGCCTCATGCGTCGATCACATCGACGATTGTGTTCATGATCTGGGTCGCGTCGTAATCTCGTGGCGTGAAAACGGCTTTCACTCCTTGATCAAGAAGCCATTGTGCGTCTTCAGGCGGGATGATCCCTCCCACCACAACAGGAATGTCACCTGCACCGGAAGCCCGAAGCTTCTCAAGGATTTCCTGAACCAGGGTCCGGTGGGAACCGGAAAGAATGGAAAGGCCGACGACATCTACATCCTCAGCGATGGCGGCCGACACAATGTCCTGCGGGGAGAGTCGAATGCCTTGATAAATGACCTCAAAACCACAGTCTCTGGCCCGAACCGCAATTTGTTCTGCGCCATTGGAATGCCCATCGAGTCCAGGCTTACCCACCAGCATGCGCAGCGGGGCACCACGATCGTTCGAGATCTTTGCAACACGTTCCCGAACGGTTCGGATTCCCTCGGAGTCATGTATCACCGAGTCACTCACTCCCGTGGGTGCGCGGTATTCACCTAAAACCGCCCTCATTACGGCCGACCACTCACCTGTTGTTACACCTGCCTTGGCCGCGTCAATGCTTGCCTCAACAATTCCCCGACCTGTCTGAGCGGCGTTCTCTAGGAGAGCGATCGCAGTTGCCACACCTTTCGGGTCACGTTTGCGTTTCCACTCCTGCACCTCAGCGATACGGTCCTGCTCGACCGCTTGATCCGCCACGAAGATGGTGGACTCCACTGAATTTGTCAGCGGACTTTTTTCAGAGTTGGTGTGCACATTGACACCAACTATCGGCAACGCTCCCGATTCAATGTCAGCACGACGCTGCGCATGCGAAGCAACGAGCGAACCTTTCAAGTACCCCGATTCTAGAGTTGCAACGACTCCCCCAAGCTCAAGAATGCGATCAAGTTCTGCCTGCATGCTGGTCATCATCTGATCAACTTTTGCTTCAATCACCGTTGAGCCCGCAAAGATGTCGTCGTACTCCAGAAGGTCACTTTCAAGTGCCAACACTTGCTGCATGCGAAGCGACCACTGCTGGTCCCATGGCCGAGGCAGTCCCATGGCTTCATTCCACGCGGGCAACTGAACGGCCCTTGCACGAGCGTCTTTGGCCAAAGTGACAGCCAACATTTCCAACATGATTCTTTGAACGTTATTTTCTGGTTGCGCCTCGGTCAAACCGAGAGAGTTCACTTGGACGCCATAGCGGAACCTGCGTGCCTTGGAATCTGTGACTCCATAGCGATCTACCAGCAACTCATCCCACAGGCGCGCGAACGCTTTCATTTTGCACATCTCTTCGATGAAACGCACGCCTGCGTTGACAAAAAATGAAATGCGGGAAACGACCTGCGTGAACTCAACATCTGTTTTCTCACGCACCGAATCCAAGACTGCAATCGCGGTTGCGAGCGCAAAAGCAACTTCTTGTACTGGAGTCGCTCCCGCTTCCTGGAGGTGGTAACTGCAAATATTGATGGGATTCCACTTGGGTGTGTTCTCAACTGAGAATGCAACGAGGTCAGTTGCAAGGTCAAGGGAGGGTGCAGGCGGAAATACGTAGGTTCCCCTGGAGAGGTACTCCTTAATAATGTCATTCTGGGTGGTACCCGAAAGTTGCTCGCGCGCAGAGCCTTGTTCATCAGCTACAGCAATGTATAAGGCGTATAGCCACACGGCCGTTGCATTGATGGTCATGGACGTGTTCATGGAGGCTAAATCAATGTCAGCAAAGAGTTGCCGCATGTCCTCGATCGATGCAATCGAGACACCGACCTTGCCCACCTCGCCACGAGACATGGAGTCATCAGGATCATGGCCGGTTTGGGTGGGCAAATCAAACGCGATGGACAGACCCGTTTGCCCCTTGGCAAGGTTTCTCAGAAACAGAGCATTGGATTCCTTGGCTGAGGAGTGACCCGCGTAGGTCCGCATAATCCAGGGTGAGTCCACCATCTGGGAAGGGTAGCGAATCCCGTGGACATGAGCAGGGCCTACCGTTCAAAAGTCGCCAAGATCACCTTTCTCGGCGAAAATGGGTTCTGTGCAGATAGGCAATAGTTTCTCCTATATTTTCGGCCCGATCATTGCCCTACTCGGCATTGGCGCAATGGTCCTTGTGCTTCGCTGGGCCTATGCCCGAGGAGCATCGGTCGTCGCGCCCGCACCGCGAGCCGGCAACGTTGATGAGTATGGCTTGCTCGTGTGTGTGGCAACGCCTGGTTCCTACATCGATGGAGAGATGCTTCGCCGCAAACTCGAGGACAACGGAATCAAAGCAAACCTCGCCCAAACACTTGAAGGACCTCGAGTCATGGTGTGGCCAAATGATCAGGAGCGAGCCCTCAGTCTGTTATCCGGCTGATCTGCGCTCCAAGATCGGTTAAAACGGACACGAACCCTGCGTACCCGCGATCAATGTGCTCCGCTCCGTACACGAAGGTCTCTCCTTGTGCGACAAGTCCCGCGAGGACAAGGCCCGCACCTGCCCGAATATCCGTCGCCTCCACCGGGGCACCTGAGAGTTCGGCCTTACCTCGAATCAATGCGTGATGACCGTCAGTGCGGACATCGGCCCCCAATCGTGCCAATTCTTGAACAAACCTAAATCGAGCTTCGAAAAGATTCTCTGTTACCAATGCCGCGCCATGCGAAATAGCGTTCATTGCGATGAATTGAGGCTGTAAATCTGTGGGGAAGCCGGGATAAGGCAGTGTCACAATGTCGACGGCTTGTGGGCGCTGCGACATGTGCACCCGGAAGGAATCCTCGCGGCGCTCAATCGTTGCTCCCGCAGTTTTCAGTTTGTCCAACGGCACATCAAGATGGATCGGATTCACGCCGTTGATTGTG
>JBDQMZ010000237.1:0-5147 GCA_040261955.1 Candidatus Nanopelagicales bacterium | reverse complement strand
GTCGAGATCTCACCGTCATTGGGGTTCTCACAGCAGGGATCGCAGCGCTCGCCTTTTTCACCCCTTATGTTTTTGGTCAACTGGCTGGGTCCTTTGCGACCACCGATAGCACTGATACCCGCGGAGTTATCACCGCACTCACGGCTCTATTCCTGCTACTTCTCGTGACGACCGCTTGGCAATATGTGCGCAGCGTTGCGCTCCTGCGAATTCGAGTCCGAGGCAGTGCACTCACCAGTGGTGCCGTCTGGGATCGAATCATGCGTATGCGCTCCACCTGGCATGACAAGTTTTCCCTTGGCGAGCGCATGACACAGTCAACGGCCGTAACCCTTTCTGCCTCAGCCGTGCCCGATGTCGCAATTGTGGGACTGCTTGACACTGCAGTGGTTCTCGGTGGATTGGCCGCTATCGCGACAACCAACGGCGCTCTCTTAGCTGCCGTCACCATATTTCTTGTCATTCAATTCGCCGTGAACTTTTGGCTCACCCGTGTTGGTGCGCGCCTGACAGCGAAACGTGTTGCCGCACTGTCACACACGCAGGGAAGACTCGTTGAAACATTGCGTGCTGTCAACCGAATCAAGGTGTCGGGAGCACAAGGTCGAGCGTTCCGGCGGTGGTCCATCTTGCAGGCGGACCTCACCCGCGCTGACCTAGCCTTGCGTCGAATAACCATTATTCAAACGTTGGTGATAGGCGCGTGGCCAGTTATAGGGCTTATTCTTATCGTTTTCATTTCAGGCATATCTGGTGCAACGTTCGGAGACTTTGTCACAGCCCAGACCGCCCTCGGCATTGCAACGACCACCCTGGCGACCACGGCATTCTCGGCCAGCCAATTGGCTAATGGCCGCGCAATTCTCTCGGCGGTCAAGCCAATTCTGGAGGCCGTCCCTGAAGGAACGCAAGATGGCACAGACCCCGGACGAATCCAGGGTGGTGTTTCGTTTTCTGAGATCGTGTTCCGCTACTCACCGGAGACTGCACCGGTATTGAACGGAGTTTCTTTTACCGTTCAACCTGGTGAGCATGTGGCCGTTGTTGGACCATCAGGGTGCGGGAAGACCACGCTAATGCGTATCTTGCTGGGACTGGAAGACCCCGAGTCAGGAGTAATTGCAGTTGATGGCCAAGACCTTTCAGTTTTAGACCGCCCGAGTTTCCGACGTCAAGTGGGAAGTGTGTTGCAATCATCAACATTGCTTCCGGGTTCGATCCGCGACAACGTGGACATGGGAAGAGGCCTGACAATGTCAGAGATTTGGCAAGCTTTGGAGTGGGCTTGTGTCGCTGATGACGTACGAGAAATGGGAATGGGCTTGGAAACTCCTGTTGTTGACGGTGGTGGCACTGTTTCGGGTGGGCAACGTCAAAGAATTTTGCTCGCTCGTGCTTTGGCATGCAACCCTCGCATGCTCGTGCTCGATGAGGCAACGAGTGCATTGGACAATGTCACACAGGGGTCAATTGTTGACTACTTGGAAAATCTGAGACTGACTCGAATAGTGATCGCCCACCGCCTGTCCACCATTCGCACGGCAGATCGAATCATCGTCATTGCCGGCGGGCGCGTGGCGCAGCAGGGTACCTTCGAGGAACTCACTGCGCAGCCCGGTCACTTCGCCGACCTGGTCAAGCGACAGGTTGTCTAGAGCAAGACCGACTTGAGTGCCGGACTACCTGCGCCGACCAGTGATGTAAAGGCGATCCCTGACAGCCCCTGCATAAAGGCGGGCATGAGATACGGAGTGTCAAACCCTGCCCGAAGATTGCCACCAGCACCCAAGGCGAAACCATGTTCATGGAGTGCACGCTCGTGTACCTGCTCCGCAATCTGCTGGCCCACTTCCACCCAATCTGTTCTGCCAGCGAATTGACCCATGAGGCTCAGAGCGGCAACGCGCCCCATGTTGCCGCAGCAAAGATGGTCACGTGGACCAACCGCAGTTGCAATGGTCGATGCAGCACTGCTCTCAAGCGCCGCTTGCCATAGTGGGGCGTCTGGATGGTTCGGTAGAAGTTCAAGAGCCCGCATACGCGCAAGACCTATTCCTGGGGCTCCGGCACACCAACCTGACATGAAACTTGAGCCGTCAGTGTTGTTTCGGAAGTCAGGCCAATTGCCAACCACTTGGTCGAAGACGGAATCTTCATAAGCAAAAGCCTTCGCACCTGCCTCGAGCATGCGTTCATCCGCCAAAACAACACCAGCTTCTAAGAGAGCCAGGCCCATGCCACTCGCACCATGTGCCAATCCGGTGAGCGGCCTTTGAGCCTTGAGCCCTGGGGATTTCAGGGTCCAGCCGCCACTTGCATCTTGGTGGTCCATGAGTTGCCGCGCCATCACAACGGCTAGGCCCCTGCCACGCTCACCTTGGGCACTCACTCGAGCCACCACTGGGAGCGATCCGGCCACTCCTGAAAGAACGTCTAATGCGGAATCCTGAGCAATGACAGAAGTGTCAATCATTGCAACTGCTTGAGGCAGCATCGAAGCTACTCGGGGATGCCAACCCTGAATCGTGAGTAACTCCAGCAAGCGAAGAATGCCTCCGTATCCCCCGATTCCTAGGCCGCTATCTCTCTGAAGTCGAAAACGCATGCCTTCATCGCTGATCACTCGAAGCATCGGCTCACAAGCACGTTCAGCAAACTCGAGAAGACCTGAATCCCCATATGCCTGAGCACCAGCAAAGAGCAGAGCGACTGCACCAGCTTGCCCACCGTAGATTTCTTGTTTCATGAGTTCTAATTGGCGTTGACCTGATTGAGAATTTTGGTCAACCGAGAGCCAAGTTGGAGTTCCCACCCGATCCTCGAGTGCAATTTCACGGACGGCAGACACAATGTCAATCGTCTGCACAGGGGAGCGAACGTCTCGTGCTGCGTCCACTTGACCTTGATCACACAGCGAGATGGAAGTACGTATCAGTGATACCTGCCAATCCAGATCCTTCTGGCACATGTCCTGAAGGCTCAGTGCAGCCTTATGAATTCCGTCGTCATTCATCATTCCTTTGACAGGTGTCTCGGACTCCCAGATCGTTGAGTCACCTAAGTCGAAATCGAAGTATGGAATATCCCAGCGTTCCATCGCCTCGATCTCAGCATGAAAGGCATCCCACAGCGGTGTGCGATTCTCATGCAACAGACTCGATCTTGATAAACGGTCCAATTCGAAGCCACGCGTGAGAGCAGAGCGAAGTGCGCTAGGTGACGTGGCCCGCTGTTGCAAAATGGCATAGAGACTCGTGTTTCTCATGACTATGCGTCGACGTATACCCCTGAAGCGCTCCAGGTCTCCGGCAATCCGCTCACGATTCTCTTGGACCATGGCCCACTGATAAACATCGGTGAAACCCGCCACGAGTTCATCGGCGAAGCCCACAACAGGATTTGGCGTACCAACGCTAACCGGGATACTGCCGGGTTGGGATACCTGGGCTTGGCGCACACCCATCGTCATTGCGTCGGTGTTGACATCGACCCATGCTTTTTCCTCATGATCGGCTTTTCCTGATGATGATTCAACGCCCAATGCGCTCACATCCACCAGTTGACCACCTGCTGCAAACTCCCTCGGCGAGGGGAGCATGCCCAAAGAAAGTATCCAGCCATCAACACTTTCAGGAACCTGTTCCATTACCTGAGCAACCAGGACCTGTGGTTGAACTTCAAAGAGTGTTTCCGCATCAATCAGGACTAGATCTGTACCGTGCGCGATCAAATTTTCAAAATGGCAATCGCTCGCGCCCAAAATGTGAAGTACTGCCATGAGACGCCCTGCCTGTCGGTAAAAGGCGGGCAAGTCGTCAACTGCGCAAGGTTCGTGGGAAACGAAACTTGCGTAACCATAGGCATCACCCATCGTATGAACCCGAATGGGATCCTCAACAAGGCCAGAATCATCAGCCGTACTGAACTCGCGCAACAAACCCTGTGAGAACTCGTGGTAAGCCTGCTCGATTCTCAGGTCCTTGGGTTTGTAAACAACAGGTGGAGAGTCACCTGAGAATCTCAATATTGCAACTGTCGCTCCACCGCGGTGGGGATCACTCAATGCCCATTCCACTGACTCAAGCTCGGCCTCCATTGCCACATTGAAAGTCTGCTGCAGCACTAGCCGGTCATCGATCACACGCTCGACCAGTGCGCTCGCGTTGATTTCCCACTGCTGACAAATAACCGAAACCATGCGACCGGCAACGGGAAACTCCCAAAGGAATTCGGAAAAACCGTTTGAAACCAACGATTCACAAAAACTTTGATATGGAGTTGGCCCACGCAGTTCTTCGAGTGAGCGAGTCAATAACCTTGAAAGACGAGTAACGAGAGCCAGGGCGAGGTCATCCCAGGTCGATGAAAGCACTCCAACAATCTCTCCACGAGCCGCAAGAATGTGATGCTGCATCCGCTTAAGCGCATGGTTCGCAACGGGCCAGAGCGCGTGGGCGTAAGGGATTGGCTGTGATTCCGCCCGCATCATTGCGGTCAATTGGGCATCGACCGAAGCAAACCATGATTGTCCGGGCTCCACTGTATTCCGCTGTAAAGCTTCGGTGAGATCGTGCAGGTAGTTCAACCAGTCTGGAATCACACCATCAACCGGATGCAATTCGATCAAATGCTGGGCCCCTTCGGGTCCAAGGTCAGCCCAATCAAGTCGTTTTGAGAACGCATCCGTCCCTGTGCGCTCGATGAGCGCTTCCCAGTCCCGGATGGGTTCTCCTTCTAACTCAAGGCCGTGAGGCCGCTGACCTTTGGATTCAGACAAACGGATATGCCATGGAAGACCATGCAGCATGAGCCGCTCATCTAGATCCTTAATGTCATTCCCCTTCGTGACACCTAATTGTTGGGAGCAAGCTTGCCACCTATTTCCCGCCCTACCCTCGCATATGAATTCTCACAGCAACACCGTAATTCCACGGTATTCCTATGAATCGAAATCTCGCGATGTATCACCCGTGCAATATCTCACAACAAGCCAGGGTGGGAAGAAGCCGTAGCAAAATCTTCCCACCGAATTGATTTGCAGGACGGAAATCTAGTTGTCGAATAATGACGGCACGCTATTGACTGCTCGCCCGACTGAGGATTCTCGAACTACACGTGTTCTTTCAGCTCGACACGATCTCCTAAGC
>JBDQMZ010000236.1:0-3988 GCA_040261955.1 Candidatus Nanopelagicales bacterium | reverse complement strand
GCGCTAGGACTGATTTCACATGGCATCTCCCAGTTGGCTGTCATCCACACACCGGCTGGAGCAGTTGCTGCCGACTCCGGAGGGCGTTGCTGGCGACAAGGTTCGGTAAAGGTTCCTGTCCAAGGAATCAAGGGGACCACGGGTGCAGGCGATGCGTTTGCTGCAGGAGTCGTTTACGGCCTACACGAGAATTGGGAAGTCGCGGATTGTTTAAAGCTGGGTGTGGCAACAGCAGCCCAAAACATCCAGTCTCATCTGAGTTCTATCGGGGTCGCCCGCTTTGATCAAACCCTTGAAGCAGCGAACAACTACGGGTACCGTTAAAAACCTAGTGATCAATTAGCCCACTTCGTGCATAGTTAAAATTATGCTGCAGGAGGTCGATTTAGAACTCCTGCACAATCTCTGATACTGAAACCACCCGCGGAATGGGGAATGATCACAGCGTCACCACGCTCGGTCTCTACTCGATTGCCGTCGTCGAATTCCAAAATTCCTTGACCTGAGAGACACAAGAAAATTCCGAATCCGGCCTCCACGGATTCCCCAAGGCCGGGAAGGTAGTCGGCTCTGAAAAACGGATCAGCAATTGACCGGAAAATTGCGTGTGGTTCTTTGGAGTCCACATTGAACTGACTTAAAAGTTGGGCATTTTCTTCGTCGCTGAGCTGAGAGAGCCTTAATGCATCAAGTGCTGAGTCGAACCCAAGATTGAGATGACCATCCTTATCCCCGTCAACGGCAAAGCCATCCCACTCGAGAAGAATTGAAAGGTCAGTAGGTTCCTGCAATTCCAGTACCAGGATCCCAGATTCAATGGCATGTGCCACCCCTGCCGGAACAAAAACTGCATCACCTGGTTTGACATTGAAAAAGACGAGGGATTCCAGTAATCCGGCGGAATCATGTGCAGCGACGAGATCGGAGACCTCCGCCTTGGTCATTTGTCGGTTGAATCCGAGTCCCACTTTGGCTTCAGCAGGCGCTTCAAGAATTATCCAGGCTTCTGTTTTCCCGTGGTTCAGGTGCAATTTTTCTGCGGCAAATTTTTGGTCAGGGTGGTAGTGAACAGGTAAACGCTGATCTGGGTCCAACAGTTTGACCAAAATTTCGATTGAGGAATCGAATTTTTCTACATGTTTCTCACCGAGCCATGCGATGGGGTCTGCTTCGACTGCTTCCTTGAGAAGTTGCCCACTTGGTAACCGTGAAAGTCCTGTTTCGGCTTCTCCGAAACGCGTAGTCGTGGAGCCGATCCATTCTTCTGGTCGCATGGGACCGCCCGGGCCTTTGCGCAGTTTTCCAATTCGATAACCGCCTTTATAAAAGTGGTCGAATTGGTTTGAGGGCAATTTTGTGGGCGCAATTTTCGCAGAGTTCATGTGCGCAGTTTAAGCATCAAATGGTGTGACCAATGCACTTACATGACATATTCCCAATTCAGAGACTGTTCAATGAACTCACCGAACTCGTCAGTGATGCGCACTATGTTGGGTGATGGCGTCTCAATTGTTGCAACGCGACCGAAGCCTGTCGGGGACGGAACAATTGATTGAAGTACCCGAAGTGAAATATCGGTTTGTGCATTGAATTCTCGAGCTGTCGCAATTCCCAAATGTGCGAGTCGATCTTCCCTGCTTGCCATTAATCCCTCATGAAAAAAGGAACAAACATCCTCCACACCGAGTCGACCGAGGTGCCGACCGTTCCATGGATTTTGGGTGCGGCCCCCATTGGAAACCCAAAGAAGCGTCGAGGGAAAATCCTCGATGTTCTTGAGAGCGAACCAGACATACCCGGGAACGCTGACCGCTGTCCACCCCATTCCTCGCTCATCGCCTTTCTGCGTCAACATGACTAAGTCCTCGTGGAGTGTTGTTGTGGGATACCGGGATAGGTCAAAGGTTCCCCCCTCAATCGCAGGTATCTCGCTCAAGTTGTCGAACACAGCGCCGGGCTCCAAGACTTGGCTCTCACCCAACTCAGCGTGTGAAAATAAATCGGGGAAAACAGATGCCCAGCGTGTTGCACCAGTGCTGATGCGTGCGGTCCCGAATGGGAATTGAGATAGGTCAAGGATTGGGTGAGTACCGTAAGAAAAGAAGCCTTCAAGTCCGCTGATTCTGAACTCTTGGAAGAGCGCGGTCTGGCCCTGTCTTACGCTCACAAATTTATCAACCTGTGCGTCGAGATCCTGAGCGTGCATTCGTAGGTGTGCTTTGTCTTCCGTGAGCTCAACACAACTCCATTGCGCATTGGCAACTTCCCCATGCGCGCGACCATCTGGTTGAGCGCCGAATGGCATACACCAGAAATCACCACGCAACACCTCAAGTAGAGGATCAATACCTGTGTGATCGCTGGGAGTCCAAGGCGCCAGGCTGTAAGGCGTGACATCACCTTGCGGTAAGTGAAAAATTACTGGGGCAATGTGATTTCCGCGCAGAGTCATCCAAACGGTGACGGTATCGGTCGCAATGGAAAAGGAAGGTTCACCGTTGATGATCCTTGTAGGAATGCTGTTCAAGGTTTCTTCCCGCCGCTTGATGGTGAATGATGCTCACTATGCGGCTGATAGTAATTGCAGGTCCAGCAGGGAGCGGAAAGACCACTCTCGCCAATGAACTAGCACGGCTCCATAAAGTGAATCACATTGATTTTGATGTTGTGACTGCCGAAATTGTTTCGATCCGGCGGGCAGAGAATCCGGGAGTTTCAGAGCCGGATCTACTTGAACGCGTTAAGCAAGAGCGCTACTCGGTGATGGCCCAAGTCGTGGCACGGGCGAGGGAGCAACTAGCACCTGACTGCGATTGTTTGTTGGTGTCTGCGCCGTTTACCGGAATTTCACAGTCACAGGAAGCTTGGAACCAATGGCTTGAAGCCTGTGGTGACTTTGAAACTGTTAATTTCATTTGGCTTACGGTGGACTCCCATATTCGTCTGGATCGGATTCGAGATCGTGGGTCTGAGCGAGACGAGAAGGTCCTCAGCGGCGCTACGAGCCTGGGCTCCACACCACAACCGGTCATCTCTCACCAACTCGTGGATTCGTCTCGCCCGCTCAGCCGACAATGTGAGGCCCTATCCGCACTATTTTCGTAACGATTTAATAACGAGCAATTGATTTATTTGATTTGAGCAGTAGCGTTCTGCCACGGCAATGTCATCGATTACCTACGTGCAGGCACGGTGTGACATCGATGTCACACCTGTCGGACGAGAATCCAGTGAGGGAGGTGCGGTATGGGAATTTTGGTTATTAATCCAAACCCAGTGTTTGACCGCACGATTTCCTTGACCGAATTAGTCCCCGGTGCCGTCATGCGAACGCTCGACGTGGAACTAACGGCAGGTGGCAAAGGCATAAACGTTGCTCGAGTTTTGAGGGCGCTGGACCAATCCGTGCGCTTGATAATTCCGGTTGGAGTTGACGATCGAGCCCGGTATGAAGCACTCCTCGCTGCGGAAGGTGCCGAAGCCCAACTCATCGGTGTTAGCGGTCCAGTGCGAATGGCGAATATTTATCTAGAGAATCTCACGAACAGAGTTACTGTCATCAATGACGCCGGGCACCCTATGAGTGGTTCTGACTGGGATCGAGTGCACAGCGAAATTATCGCTTCAGTGAACTCGGGTGATCTAGTTCTGATCATGGGCAGCTTTCCTCCCGGTCTAGATCCCAGGGTTTTGAACTCTCTCATCACCGCCGTTCACGCCAGCGGGGGTCGCGTTTTGCTGGATGTCAACCCTGAGTGGCTGGCAATGAGTTTGGCTGCAGGTCCCGACGTAATCACTCCGAATCTTGATGAAGCTGAAGCTGCACTCGCTGATGCAAGTGCCACTGTCATGGATTCGCAACTCCATGAAATCACGGAGACCGAGAAAATCCGCGATCGAGCAATGAATGCGGCCATGGAACTCTGCGCGCGCGGAGCCGTGCATGCATTTGTCACGGCAGGTGCGGCAGGTGTTGCCATGGCACACG
>JBDQMZ010000235.1:0-3007 GCA_040261955.1 Candidatus Nanopelagicales bacterium | reverse complement strand
GTTCTGGGTCAAAAGTCGCTGCACAAGCGGGTCATTCCCGGTACCGCGCACGTTATCGCATTTTGGGGACTCTTGGTTCTTGGCCTCACGGTCATCGAAGCTTTTGGCGCGCTCTACGTTGCCGACTTCGCGGTGCCCATTATTGGTACCTGGGCAATAGTTGGTTTCGCCGAAGACCTCTTTGCCATCTTGGTCCTCGTCGGCATTTTCATGTTCGCCACCATCCGAATTTTCAACAGCCCCGGACGAGAGGGGCGTTCATCCCGATTCTTTGGTTCACACACCAAGGGCGCATGGCTCGTCTTGTTCATGATCTTCAACGTTATTTGGACACTGTTCCTTTACCGCGCGGCGCAGGTGAACACGGGTGTCTTCCCATTCCCCGATGGCGCATTCGCGTCCGAGTACTTTGCCACTTGGTTGCAAGGCTTCAGTGAGTCAACAAATGAATGGCTCGAAACAATTGGGCTTTGGCTCAACGTTGGTGTCATTCTTGCGTTCCTGCTATTAGTGCTCAACAGCAAGCACCTGCATATTTTCACCGCACCTGTCAACGTGTTCACATCACGCCGGCCCAATGGACTTGGACCACTGCTTCCCATCTACTACGACGGCAAGCCACTTGATTTTGAAGATCCACCCGAGGATGCATCATTTGGCAAGGGACATATTTCCGAGTTCACGTGGAAGAACTACGTCGACTTCATGGCGTGCACCGAATGCGGTCGCTGCCAGTCACAGTGCCCCGCCTGGAACACCGAGAAGCCACTCAGCCCCAAATTATTAATCATGGATCTGCGGGAAAACCTCTTTGAATCCGCTTCTTACCTGAAGGCTGCCAAGGGTTCCCGCCCTGAAATGGGTGAACTGGATACCAAGGCGTTGGAGTCAGTTTCTGAATCAGAGCGCGCACTGGTCGAACGTCAATTTATTGGTTCCCGTGAAGGTTCCGAGCATGCATCCACTGACGGCTACACCGATGACGGACACCGCAACTTCTCACTCGAACTGCCCGTCATCGCTGACGATGTTCTCTGGTCCTGCACCATGTGTGGGGCGTGTGTGAATCAGTGCCCCGTTGACATTGAGCACATTGATCACATCGCTGACATGCGCCGCAATCAGGTCATGGTCACGACTGACTTCCCTTCTGAACTCAACGGCATGTTCAAGAATGTTGAATCAAAGGGCAACCCCTGGGGCATGAACGCGTCAGATCGAAATGCTTGGATCTCTGAGGTTGACTTTGATGTTCGCGTGTTTGGTCGCGATGGTGAGGACGAAATTCCCGCCGATATTGATTACTTGTTCTGGGTCGGTTGCGCTGGTGCATTCGAGGACCGTGCAAAGAACACAACCAAGGCTGTCGCGCAATTGCTTGATGTTGCGGGTGTGAAGTTCATGGTCCTGGGCGACGGCGAAACCTGCACGGGTGATCCTGCACGACGCGCTGGCAACGAATTTCTCTACCAAATGCAAGCTCAACAAAACGTTGAAATGCTCAATGAAATCAAGGCAACCAAAATCGTTGTTACGTGCCCGCATTGCTTGAACACCCTTAAACGCGAGTACCCACAAATCGGTGGCAATTACGACGTTGTTCATCACACTCAACTTTTGCGCGAACTCGTTGACACCGGTCGCCTGACACCAATCACCGAGGTCAACGAGGAAGTCACCTACCACGATCCGTGCTACCTCGGCCGTCACAACAACATCTATGTGCCACCACGCGAACTCATCGAAGCAACGGGGGCACAGAAAGTTGAAATGCCACGGCATGGCGACAAGTCATTCTGCTGTGGTGCCGGCGGTGCCCGCATGTGGATGGAAGAGAAAATCGGTCAACAGATCAATAAGACTCGTGGCGATGAAGCCATTGCAACCGGCGCCAAAACGATTGCGGTTGCCTGCCCATTCTGTTCAGTCATGCTCAATGACGCTGTGACTTCACGCCAACAGGAGGGCTTGGCCGAGGGTGTTCAGGTGCAGGATGTTGCGACACTGCTCTTGGAGTCAATGCGCGCTAAGAGCTAGCTTGCTTCTTTCTGTGGATGACTGGTAGGAATTTTACTCTTGCTAGGTAGAGGTGTGCCGTGCTCAACATTCAGGACCCCGAAGCCCGTCGGCTCGCCAAAGAATTGGCCGAGTTTGAAGGTGTATCCCTCACCGCGCTAGTGGTCTCCGCCAGAGAACTCGGCCTCACTCCTGACAGCGACCCGATCGCGGAAATCTACGACCCGCAAACAGGTCTCCCTGCATGATCATCTCAGTTATTTGCAGGGACATTGTTCTCGCGATGATCAAGGCGATCAGCGATCCAGGTCTTAATGACCGCTTGGCGGGTAATTCCTAATCGCGTCGATTCAGCATCGAGGGACTCCACCATCCAGGTGGGAAAATCTACATTGACGCGCTGGACCTCGCGCTGCGGACGCCGCGCTGAGCTCACATCGAAATGTTCAATTACATCCATCGCATTGTCATCGAACTGAGCATCAAGCTCACGTGCCTTCATATAAATTCTCCTCATCAGGTCGTGCTCTCCGAACGGAAATGATTCGAGTAACCATTGCTCGCCGCGTCACAATGGCAGCCCATGTGCGCCCATTAATGCGCCCGACTATGAGCCAACGTGGTTCGCTCACGGATCTGGCGGGGATCTCAAGAAAATCTGCGTCCTCCCACAACTCCTGAGCAGTGGTGAAATCTATTCCGTGCTTTTCTCGGTTGGACGCGGATTTGACCGGATCAAAGGTAAAGCGCATAAAGGCATTATTAAGTTTTGTTTAGTATAGATTCTATACCAAAATTTCCGACTGTGGAAAACTGGAGCTGCTTACGCCTTGCGGATCCTAAACGGAAGAGCGACCCGCCGACTCAACCCGCAATGGTGGCACCTGAATCCAGGGGAACCGAATCCACTTACTGGTGGTGCGCCATGCAAGTTCGGGCGTATAGGTCGTCGCAGGTTTGGAATAGAGAACCGCAACCCGCACATCAGCAT
>JBDQMZ010000234.1:0-10723 GCA_040261955.1 Candidatus Nanopelagicales bacterium | reverse complement strand
TGCGACTCTCATGAAAGTCTTGACGAGCAATGACATCACGGCCGGAGATTTTGTGCGCTGGGTGCGTCAAGTCATTGACCTTCTGGGACAAATTGTCACTGTCACACCTGTTGAATCGCCACTTCACCAAAGTGCGGTCGATGCTATCGCTCTCATGCAACGCGGTGTGATCTCTTACTCCGCAACAAACTGAGAGCTGCCCATTCGAGTCACAATTTCCCAGAGATGGACTGGTACAACTCCGAGACAAAGCGCTCAACCCCCCAATTTTGAGAGAGGGAGGCTAATGCGGGCTCGTCAGCGGGTGAGCTGGGTATGTCGAAATCCCATGCGTTCACGGGCAGACCTACTTCCGCGGTGATTACTTGTCGGGCACGTGCTAAGTAGTCCTGGCTTTCGAGCAATTTGGAACACAATCTCGGTGTGAGCGGTTTCTTTGCATTCGGAGCGCCCGCTGCTGCGATTAATGCCTCCAAGTCACCAAAATGACTGATAAGCGTGGCTCCAGTTTTGTCCCCGATCCCAGAGACACCTGGCAGACCATCACTTGGATCACCACGAAGTACCGCGAAGTCGAGATACTGACGTGGTGTGACACCGAAACGAGAAAGTACATCTGCACCAGTAACGACTGGCCAACCCTCGATACCCCCATTTATTTGCAGGAGAATTGAAGTTGATGGCGAAACCACCTGCATCAAGTCCTTGTCACTCGTGACTACCAGATTGGAACCCGGGTTTTGAGCAGCTACTGATGCGATGACATCGTCTGCCTCGAAATTGTCGAATCCGATCCTTGCGATCCCACACGCATCAAGGATCTGAGCAATTGCTCCAATTTGTGGGCCGAGGGTGTCTGGGACTAGTTCTACGCCATCCAATTCAGCATCCAGGACCTCTTCAACGCGGTGCGTTTTGTAACTGTTCACGAGGTTTACGCGCCACTCGGGACGCCAATCTTGGTCCCACGCAGCAACCAATCCGGCCGGCTGATGGATTGTGATTAACTTTGTGAGCATCGACAGGAATCCACGCACGGCATTGTGCGGGTGGCCATCGGGAGCTGTCATCTTTTCGGGGAGTGCATAGAACGCCCGGTAATACAAAGTTGCAGTGTCCAGGATCAACAAATTGCCGGCCATCAACCCAGTATGCCACCAGAGAATGGGTTCTCCGACGCACTCGACTGGTCGAGCGATTACTCTTGGGAGATGGACATGAACAAGGAATATCCCGCCCGTGTCGCCCGGGTGGGCCAAGCGCTCGCCGACGCTCATTCATCCGCCATGATTGTCACACCAGGCTCAGACTTGGTCTACCTCACCGGCTATAACGCCATCCCGCTCGAGCGCATCACCGCACTTGTCATAGCACCCGACGCGGCCCCGTTCCTGGTTGTCCCGCGCTTGGAAATTTCAACGGCACTCGCTAGCCCATTTGGTGACACTGGTTGGGATGTTCATGGGTGGGGTGAAAACGACGACCCTTATGCCATCATTCGCGAGCGAATCCCGTCGCTCAATGGAGCAGTTCTTGTTGACAACCACATGTGGGCCGAACGAGTCCTCACGATCCAAAAGGAGTTCCCGCAGGCTTCTATTGCGCTTGCCGCCCCGATCCTCGCGGAGATTCGGATGCGCAAGACGCCCTATGAACTGGACGCTTTGCGTGAGGCAGCGGCCGCCATCGACCGTGTTCATGCTCGTGTGGCTCAGGTATTGCGCGCAGGGCGCTCCGAAGCGGATGTAGCCCGTGACATCAGCGAGATGATCATCGCCGAAGGCCACCAATCGGTCGACTTTGTGATTGTTGCCTCAGGCCCTAACGGTGCAAGCCCGCACCACGAAGTTAGTGACCGGGTGATACAACTCGGAGACCCTGTTGTTGTTGACATTGGAGGCACCATGCCTTCCGGGTATTGCAGCGACTGTACACGTACGTACAGTGTTGGTGACCCTGGATCGGCGTACAGGGAGAGGTACGCGGCGCTTCAGCTCGCCCAAGAGAAGTCCACGCGAGCCGTGAGCAATGGTGCCATCAGTCACGATATCGACGCCGCGGGCCGGAATGAATTAGAGTCACACGATCTTGCTCAGTACTTCATCCATAGGACCGGCCACGGGATTGGTCTGGACACTCACGAAGAACCCTATATTGGAATCGACAATCCCACGGTCATCGAAGAAAACATGGTTTTCAGTATTGAACCTGGCTTTTACATTGATGGTGTCCACGGTGCCCGGATCGAAGATATCGTTATTTGTACCGCCAATGGCCCTGAAAGCATCAACAAACAAACACGTGACCTAGTCATTATTGAGCAATAGGCGTTTGGGCCAGGGTTGTAAACATGCAGATATGGAAGAGCGGAACATTCCCGCGATTAGTGTCGAATTCGGATGCCGCAGCACTCCTCGACTTGGCACGGAAATTCGGCGCCGAACAATTGACTCCGATCGCTGATACTTGCGAGGAAGACGGATTATTTCCTCGGGATCTAATTTCCACTTTAGGTGAGTTGGGTCTACTCAATTTGCCTTTTGCACATGTGCGCTATGCCGACATGGAACCAGTAGGTGTCAGCACGAACCTTCAGATCCTTGAAGAACTCGCAACCGCATGGATGACGGTTGGCTTGGCTCTGAGTGTTCATCAACTTGCAGCATCGGCGCTCGTGAAGTTTGGCAGTCAAGACCAAAAGGACCTATGGCTGGATTGGGTGATCGGTGGGACTTCTTTAGGCGCGTACTGCCTGTCTGAGCCGCACTCAGGCTCGGATGCGGCAGCGCTGCGCACAACTGCTGTTCGCGAGGGATCTCACTACAGGCTCAACGGGGTTAAGGCATGGATAACCCATGCAGGAGTGGCCGACTTTTACATCGTCATGGCGAGAACCAGCGAGCATAAAACTCAAGGAATATCTTGTTTTTTCGTCCCAGCAGATACACCAGGATTAACTTTCGGAGCCCATGAGCGAAAGATGGGTGGGAATGCGTCGCCCACCGCACAAGTTCACCTCGATAACGTCCTCATCCCTGAAATTCATCGCATTGGAGTCGAGGGGCAGGGGCTTGCAATCGCACTATCAAGCCTGGACATGGGAAGGCTAGGCATTTCTGCCTGTGCCGTTGGATTGGCTCAATCAGCTTTGAACACGGCCAGCAAATATGCAGGCGAACGGGAACAATTTGGGCAGGCGATTGCGAACTTTCAAGGAGTCGGCTTCATGTTGGCTGACATGGCTACGTCTATTGCAGCATCACGAGCGCTTTATCTTGATGCTGCATTTCGGGTAGAGATCGGTGCCCATGGTGGTATCGGTGCAGCAGCGGCCATGTCGAAACTCATGGCAACAGATAGTGCGATGAAGGCAACCACTGACGCCGTTCAAGTGTTGGGCGGAAATGGCTACACCAAGGATTACCCCGTAGAGCGCTATATGCGGGAAGCGAAAGTTCTACAAATCGTCGAGGGAACCAATCAAATCCAACGCCTTGTTATTTCTCGGTCACTCCAATCGGAAGTTGGCGAATGACAGGTACTCAGCATTCCAGCACGCTTATTGTGAATGCGCACATCTATTGCCCGAGCGTTCCTTTTGCTTCCGCACTCTTCATCCATCAGGGCCACATTGCTTGGGTGGGTGACGGATCAGGGGCACAGGTGCATGAAGAAATCGCGGACCGAGTCATCGACGCTCGTGGTCAATTCATTGCGCCCGCCTTTGTTGATGCCCATGTACACGCCACCAGCACAGGCCTACTGCTTGATGGGCTTGACCTCACAGGTGTTCGACACCGCCAAGAATTGTTAGACCTGGTGAGTTCATATTCGCGGCTAAAAAAGGGCGCACCTGTCATTGGACACGGCTGGGATCAGACTGAATGGACGGATCCCACACTACCTTCGAGGACCGAGATCGATCGTGCTTCATGGGGCAGTGTTGTCTACTTGAGCAGAATCGACGTGCATTCGGCACTCATTTCATCGGCGCTCCTGGCCCAGGTGCCAGAAGCTGCTCGCAGTGAGGGTTTCGGGGATCACTCGGTGTCCGCCCAGGCTCACCAATTATTGCGGGCGCAAGCCCTCGATCACATCACGATCGATCAACGCCGAAATGCCCAGATCGCGTTTGGTAATCATGCCCTGACGCGCGGAATCGCAAGTGTTCATGAAATGGCAGGACCAGCAATCAGCAGTGCCGATGATGCGCGCCTACTCATGCAACTCTCCCGCAATGGGTTTGGTCCGGAGGTCTATCTGTATTGGGGTCAACTTGCCTCAGAGGGTGGTCTGGCGATGGTTCAAGAGTTGGGTGCGGTGGGGGCTGGGGGAGACCTATTTATCGATGGAGCGATTGGATCGCGCACGGCCGCGCTGCATTCTGCATATAGTGATGCTCCGGACACATTGGGTGTCTCCTATCTGACCTCGGAGCAAGTCTCTGATCATGTGAGTGCATGTAGCGACGCAGGTATTCAAAGTGGTTTTCACGTAATCGGTGATAGAGGGATGAGTATCGCCCTCGACGGTGTAACCCGGTCACTCGAAAAAGGTCGCTTTAACAAGCGACTCAGACACCGTCTCGAACATGCGGAACTCACAACGAATGATCACATGCAAGCTATCACTCAATTTGGGCTCACGAGCAGCATGCAGCCCCTATTTGATTCATTGTGGGGAGGGCTCGGCGGCATGTATGCCAACCGTTTGGGGGAGCGAAGCCACCAGATGAATCGCTGGGGATCACTGCTCTCACAAGGCGCATCTGTTTGTTTTTCTTCCGATGCTCCAGTGACCGATATGGATCCGTGGCGAGCCGTTCATGCGGCTATGTTCCACAACAATGACAGCGAGCGAATTAGTGCTCGTGCTGCATTTTCGGCACACACCCGAGCCGGATGGCGCGCACTCGGCGCACAATTTGATGGCAACGGTGTTATAGAGGTTGGAGGCCCTGCCCACCTCGCAATGTGGGATGTCGAGAACTATTCAGTCCAGGTACCGGATCAACGGGTTTCGTCCTGGAGTACCGATCCACGGTCTGCAACGGCACCCCTACCTGATCTTGGCTCAGCACAGGACCCATCGATACCAACATGCACAATGACTCTCGTTGGTGGCCAAATCCGACACGCACTCGGTGATTTGGAAGAGTACTTCTAGCATGCGCCGGCTATTAACCCTCATAGTTGCTGGCCTCGCGGGCCTGCTGCTCGCAGGTGCCTATGAACCCGTCAACATCTGGTTCCTTGCACCCCTCGCGATTGCGATTTTGGTGGCCATCCAATGGGATGCCAAGAATATCGATGGCTTTCTCACCGGACTTGTGTTCGGCTTTGTGTCATTTTTCGTCCAACACATGTGGTTGCGCGTTGTGGGGGCGGACGCTCAACTGATTCTTTCGATCTACCTGGCGGTGTGGATTGCATTTGTGGGACTTGGCACCGCATTCCTTTCACGAAATTTGCCAAAGTGGATCGCTTTAATAGGAATCACAGGGCTGTGGGTACTCGAAGAAGCACTCCGGGGTCGATACCCGTTTGGTGGTTATCCGTGGGCGCGAATTGTTTTCAGTCAAAGTGATGGGCTTCTAGCACAATGGTCAACACTTCTGGGGGTTCCGGCCGTTACCGCGATGGTGGTCCTTATCGCCACGTCAACAGCCATCGCTCTCAGATACCGCACACGGCAAACGATCGCGGTTGCCATCGTCGTCATCCTCGTCTCAATAAGCATTCCTCGATTGATTACCACTAACACCACCTCGGAGAGCAATCTGACAATCGCAGTGGTTCAAGGCGGAACACCGCAAACTGGATTAGGGGCAATGGACGTGCGAAAAGCGGTCCTAGAGAATCATGCACGAGTGACCGTTGAGTTGGCCGATCAAGTGAGGAAAGGGGAGGCTAAACCTCCCGATCTCGTTCTCTGGCCCGAAAACTCCTCGGACTTAAACCCTTTTCAAGACGTTGAGGCTCAAACAATCATTTCTCGAGCGAGTCAGGCTATTGACGCACCAATACTCGTCGGTGCTGTGGTCGATTCCTTTACTGATCCCGATAATGAGGTGTACAACATGGGGATTCTCTGGGACCCGAAAACTGGCCCAGGGGATACGTACATTAAAAATGCACCAGTTCCATTTGGTGAATTCATTCCATTTCGGTCCCTCTTGACGTCGCTCATTAGTCGTTATGAGCGTGTACCCCGCGATTTCGCACATGGGCAAGAGCCTGGAATTTTCACGGTCAACGGAATCACATTTGGCGATCTCATCTGCTTTGAAGTGGCGGTAGACAAAGTTGTCAATCGTGTGATCGATGAAGGCGCGGGCGCACTGGTTGTGCAGACCAACAATGCAACCTATGCGAACTCTGCACTGCCCGCACAACAACTGGCGATCGAGAAAATGCGTGCAATCGAAATGGGTCGGGCTGTTGTGGTGGCTGCGACTACCGGCATCAGCGCATTCATAGATCCAAATGGCAATGTTGAGCAGATCCTCGCTGACGGGGAAGTGGGTGCGTTTGTGGTTGATGTTCCCTCGATCACGGACCGTACGATTGGCTCCTTCCTCGGGCCACTCGTGGAGATTTTCCTCTGCCTTGTTGCCCTCGCGCTACTCGTTGTTGCGTGGACTCGTCGGCGGACGAACCCGCAGGTTAGGCTCTGAGCATGTCTTTTGCCGAATCACTGGGCCGCATTTTGGTGATTATTCCCACCTACAACGAGCGTGAAGCACTTCCACGAATTCTTGAACGTGTTCGCGCCAGCGTGCCAGAAGCGGAGATTCTCGTGGTTGATGACAATTCACCCGATGGAACCGGTGAGATCGCCCAACAGTGGCATGAAACTGATCAACAGATTCACGTCATGCACCGATTGGCCAAGAATGGCCTGGGTGCTGCCTATCTTTCAGGGTTTGCGTGGGGCTTGCAAAATGGTTTTGATGTCCTCGTTGAAATGGATGCTGATGGCTCCCATCAACCCGAGCAGCTGCCAAATCTCCTTGAAGCTCTCAGAACAGCAGATTTGGTCCTTGGGTCCCGTTGGATCGATGGGGGAGGGACCGAGAATTGGTCAAAAGGCAGAGAAGTGCTCTCCCGTGGAGGAAACACCTACACGCGGTTAATGTTGGGGATCAATATTTTTGATGCAACCGGCGGGTATCGAGCCTTCAAAGCAGACACACTTCGGGCGCTTGACCTGAATGAAGTTGCCAGCCAAGGTTATTGCTTCCAAGTGGATCTTGCCTGGCGCGCGCAGCAACGCGGATTGGTCATCACCGAGGTGCCGATTACTTTTGTGGAACGTGAAATCGGAACCAGCAAAATGAGTCAAAAGATCGTGACCGAAGCCCTTTGGCGGGTCACGGTTTGGGGAGCACAACGCAAAATCAATCAGGCTAAAAGACTCCTCAGCACAAGATCGCGAACTCGATAATGTTCCTGCGAAGGCTCGTTATCATCGGTTATCCACTTGCTGAATTTCTTGTGCTCTGGTGGGTTGCGAGTTTGATCGGTTGGGGTTTCGCTCTTCTTCTGGTCATTGCTGGTCTGCCAGCAGGTGCAGCACTAATGCGAAACGCTGCCGCCAAAGCGACCACACTTCAGTCGGCCGAACCTGAACAACGCCCAACAATTGCACGCAGTTCCACCATGATGTTTCTCGCCGGGGTCCTCGTGATGGTTCCTGGCTTCATCACTGATGTTGTCGGCGTCGCGCTGCTGTTTCCGCCTTTGCAACGTGTGGTTGCACGTTCTAGCGGAGTCTGGGTTGGTAAACGCATGACACGTGTCCCAGGTTTTAACGCATCTGGATTTTCAGGGGAGCAGTTTGGATTCTATGCACAGGGGGATGTAGTCCAAGGCTTTGTTGTTAACTCTGAAGATGACGATTCGAACCCGCACACTTCACAACAAGAGGGTGGGAAAAACAATGGTGGGAACCCTTTCGGGCTCCCACCACAGATCGAAGACTAGCTTGCTCAAGCACTGCGCTTGAGGCGCAATTCACCACGAGCTTCGTGCAAAAGTGCGACTCTTTCGTCATAGAGTTCGGCGAGCTCTTTGAGCGAACGACGCTCTAAGAGCATGTCCCAGTGGGTTCGCACGTAACGTTCTTCGGGCTTCTCTGGTGCTGACTCATTAGGTCGCTCTCCAACCGCGCCACACCTGCAGTCCCATTCGTGGGGTATTTCATCGGCCTCGGCAGACATTGGGATCACTGTTTCGTGATTGTTGGGACAGATATAGGTAACAAGGATTCGCTCAGCCGCAGGTACGTTGTCATCGCGCTCAAGACTGAGTGCACCAAGCCGGGTTCCGCGCATTGATGTTTCGATCATCAGGGCCCCTTCCGTCTGTTCATGACCCGCCCGTGCGGGTATACCTCTAAGACGCCTGATCTGCTCACTCGGTTCCAGCCCACATAACACAGTCTTATCTGATCATTTTGAACTTTGTGATTATGTGAATTAGACACTTGAACTTGGGCTGAAATACCGTAAAACCACGGTATGAATCACTCATTGCCCCTTGTAACATCCAATTACCGCGCTAGGAGACCCAGAACAGGAATTAACATGAAGAATCCAACTGAAAATGAAGATTTAGGGGAGTACGACCTGTCTGACGAGGACTTGGACGGTGCCTCGGGAGGGGACGCGCCGGTCAAAAGTGCGTCGAATGAACCGTGTTGATTTTGCGGCATAACTTTAAGGGCCCCAAGACCCAGTATCATGACGCTGATGAGCGAGGGAGAAAATAAAACCGATGAGTTCGACCCCCATGCGGGTCGGGCATTGGATCGCCTCATCAACTTTTCCGATGCAGTAGTTGCAGTCGCAATAACCGTACTGGCTCTACCTCTGGTTGATATCGCGATTCCCCAAGAGGACACGTCCGTCTGGATGGTCCTCAATGGGCGCCTGGGTGAAGTAATCACATTCCTCTTCACATTCTTCGTGGTTGCGGTCATGTGGCGGCTCCATAACAGGATATTCAACGTCCTTGCGGCCTATGACATGCCAATTTTCTGGCTCAACATGTTATGGCTTGCGGTCATTGTCTTTTTGCCCGTAACCAGCTCGCTTTACGGGGTTGGCAAGGAAACGGGATCCTCATGGTCCTCAGGTTCGCTCAGCGGAGCGGGACTTCTGTACTGGCTGTCCCTGGCGGCAATCTCGGGTCTTGGCACATTCATGGCCTGGCATGTGCGCAAAAATCCTCAATTGGTGGATGTTCGAGCTTTGACGGGCATCCAGACCCTCAGTTGGCATGCACGCTATCGAGGCGCTGCTTATGCCGGTTATTTTGTGCTCATTGGAGTTGTTTCTCTTTTTGCCCCGGAAATATCGGCGTGGATGCCGCTGGGCCTGATCCCTTTGGGTCGGGTCATGCGACCAGAGTCATAATCACCCTCTAAACGCCGATAATGCACATTATGTCAGAAATAGAATGAGAAGCACTCCACCTGCGGCCTGTGTCAAGATTCACCTCATGCGCATTGGCGGGATTGAACTAGGTGTCCTCCGCGGCGTCCTGCGCACCGCCTATCCCGCGAGGGCCCGATGGTCGATTCCCACTGAAAATATTGAGCTGCGCCGGTCGACGTCGGGTGAACTTGATCGATTCTTGGCAAATAATTTTTATGAGTCAGCCGAGGTTACCTGGCGAGATGAAGTCATTCCCGGGTCAGAGTCAACTGGTGATTTGAGGCTTCGCGTTTACACCCCTCAGAGACTCAATTCTGACAGCGGGACTTTGTATTACATCCATGGTGGCGGTCTTATTTTCAGCGGTGTTGATACCTATGACGCCAGATGTGCATACTGGGCGCAGCAGAGCAACTCCACGGTTGTTTCGGTGGATTACCGTCTAGCGCCCGAGCATCCATTTCCTGCTCCCCTAGATGACTGCATCGCAGGCCTACAGTGGGTACGGGATCACCTGACAACGGGAAAATACCTATGCGTTGTCGGGGACAGTGCTGGTGGAGGCCTCGCGGCCGCCGTGGCACTCCGAAACCGCGATGAAGAAATCGTGGACTTGAACGCCCAGATCCTGATCTATCCCATGCTCGACCATCGGAACACAGATCCGACATCTGGATTAACAGGACCCCTGATCACTTGGACGTATGCCGACAATGCCCTTGGTTGGGATGCTTATCTTGGTCCCACAGCAGATAGTGCTCAGGTGTCTGAATACGCCTCCCCCTCTTTAGCCCAGGATTTATCAGGACTTCCGCCCACGTATATCGAGACCGGCACGATGGACATATTCATGAATGAAGACATTGACTATGCGCAACGACTGATACGCGCAGGTGTGACCACCGAGGCCCATGTGTGGAATGGCGCACTCCATGGGTTCGACTACTTTGCACCCGATTCCAGAATATCCGTGAAAGCCTGGCGCTCCCGGTTCAACTACATTGCCAGCATTAGCGCTTGTTTGGGAACCTCGACAATGCAATAGAAATACGAGTCCGCTCTCGTCGCGGCCCGGTTTGAATGTTAGTCACAGAAGTATTCTTGTAGGAGGTGCCTACTCGGGAGAGCCTTCGCACAGCGGCGTGTTGACTTAGAGGTATTGCTATATGCCGAAAAGTCCGCGACCATTCAGATCACCATGAAGCAGAAAGGGTAGCTCGCAGCTACTTGAACGTCTAAAATTTCGGGCGAGGGCCGCTCGATAACCTCGACAGTGCGTACTTT
>JBDQMZ010000233.1:0-3191 GCA_040261955.1 Candidatus Nanopelagicales bacterium | reverse complement strand
CTGCCGCACGGTGGGCATGTTCCGCATGACCGATGAAGCAGGCGGTGACGACAAAGTCCTGTGTGTCCCGGCTGGAGACCCCCGCATGGAGCACCTACGCGATATTCACCATGTTGCCGAATTCGATCGCTTGGAAATTCAGCATTTCTTTGAGGTGTACAAGGACCTCGAGCCCGGAAAATCCGTTGAAGGCGCCACCTGGACCGGTCGCGTTGAAGCAGAAGCCGAAATCCGTGAGTCGTGGGCTCGCGCAAAGAACGCTGGTCACTAAACACCGAACTCAACGCAACTTTTTGGGATCAATCAAGCCCCATTGCTATTCATTTGATTGTCATCAAAAAATTACTACTGGGCGTTCATTTCCTTGAGCGTCACCTGTAATGGCACAAAAGTTTGGGCCGGTGGAACCAAAACATAAAAGGCCCACAATCCAATGATCACGCTTGGAATTGCAGCCATCAGATCAATCAGATTTGTCAGAATCTTGGACAGTTTGGCTGGCGCCATAAACACCATGAACACAGCGAGGAACAAACTGACGGGCACCGCAATCACCAACGCAATCACGGCGAGGAGAAGTGAACCGTAAAGCATGCCCGCAATGCCATATTCGGGTGGTACTCCAGTTGTATCCCACACCGTGGTGGTCAAGAAACCTAAACCTTGGTCTTGTAAAACCGGAATCGTTTGGGCGCCTAGGAAGATTGTGATTCCAGCTAGGACTACAAGTGAGGTGAATGCCGCCCCAGTAATTGTGCGATTAAAAACTCGGTCTCCGCGGTGAGCTTTCTTGCCGCCGGAAAGATCCCGCATGGGGGTATCGGTTGCCACGGGGCAAACTTTCCAGTTCCAGGTTTATGCGGAGCCGCAATTGCGTGAACCTTGAACGCCCAGTTGGTGAACAACAAGTGAACGAATTCACGGGTAAACAACAAGTGAACTAGATCAGTGGTCGCTGCCTGAAATCTGTTCTAGGGCGTGGATCACGATCGGCATGAGCACGGCCATTGCATCTTTTGCCCCGCCTGGCGATCCAGGGGCATTCACCACCAGAGACTTGCCGCTTTGGCCGGCAATTCCTCGGGAGAGAGCCGCGGTAGGAATTCCGTTACTGACTCCAAAGGCCCGGATGGCATCGGCAATGCCCGGGATCTCCCGATCAATGACTGGGATCGTCATTTCAGGGGTGAAATCCGTGGGGGTTAAGCCTGTACCTCCCGTTGTGATCACAAGATCATGACCACTGTCAATAGCGGTTCGAAGCGCTGATGTGACGTCGGGGCCGTCGGGGATTACGACCGTGGGAGAAACATCAAATCCACCGGCTTCCAAAGCCGCAACAATGATTTCACCCGAGGTATCCGGTCGAGTTCCTGCCGCTCCACGCGTTGAAACAGTGATTACCTGAGCCTTAAATGCACTCATTTACGAATCCGCGCTTTCACGAACCCAATGCCCTGAACGACCACCCTTTTTCTCGAGCAATTCAACGGTACGAATGTGTGCGGTTCGATCCAATCCCTTCACCATGTCAATGAGGGTTAAGCCACCAACGGCTGCCGCGGTGAGCGCTTCCATTTCCACACCTGTGCGATCCGCCGTGGTCACGGTTACAAGTATTGAGACACCTGAATCTTCAACAGTGAGATCAACATCAACACCATGAATCGCTAGCGGGTGACACAGCGGGATCAATTCACTTGTCTTCTTGGTTGCAGAAATAGCTGCGATACGAGCAACTGAAAGCGCATCGCCTTTGGGGACAGATCCTGTGCGTAACTTCTCAATCACTTCTGGGGAGATAACGACAAAACCGCGGGCCGTCGCGCTGCGCTCAGTGATATCTTTTTGTGCGACGTTGACCATGCGTGCTTCACCGGATGCATTTAGGTGGGTAAAGCCTTCACTGGACATAACAGGTTACCTGCCTTCTCTGATATCAATGACTTCAACAACGGTTCCTGCGTCAACAGTTGCCACACCCGCGGGTATGACAATAAAACATTCAGCTTGTGCCAAGCCGCCCATCACGTGGGATCCTTGTCCCGCACCAACTGGCTCAACACGATCTGCATCAATAAACCTGCCCCGCGCAAACTGACACTTGTGTTCAGGTGAGGTCATGGACACTGCAAGTTCAACTTTTTTACTGCGATCAGACACCGGGTCCAGCCCGCGCAATTTGCGCAACGCCGGACGAACAAAAACTTCAAATGAGACATATGCGCTCACTGGATTTCCTGGCAGCGTGATGACTGGAATACCCGGGTCTCCGAGACTGCCACAGCCTTGCGGCATACCGGGTTGCATTGCGACTTTGTAAAACTCCGCCGAGCCCAGCTTTTGAAAAACTGCCTTGACAGGATCGTAAGCACCCATGCTGACGCCTCCAGTGGTGATCAAAATGTCAGCACGGTGCACTTGATCATGCAGAGCTCGTTCCAATTCCTCTTCATCATCTTGTACTGGCGCGGCCCTGTAGGCGAGTGCGCCGGCACTATTCGCCGCTGCAACAAGCATGAAAGAGTTTGAGTCACTGATCAGGCCATGTGTCAAAGGCGTGCCTGGTTCAACGAGTTCCGTGCCCGTGGACATGACTGCCACGCGAGGTCGAGGAATGACAAGTACATTTGATTGACCAACGGCAGCGAGTAAAGCAATGGATCGTGCATTGAGAAGTGTGCCTTTACGCAGGACGATCTCGCCAACCAGAATGTCTTCCCCCAGCTTGCGCACATACGCACTGTCATCAACGGAGGCATGAACTGCGACATTTTCTGTGCCACCATCGGTCATCTCGACAGGGACAACACATTGTGTGCCATCAGGGGTTGGTGCACCTGTCATGATTCTTATCGCGGTTCCCGAGACCAAAGTTTCCAGTGATCGAAAACCGGCGGGAACGTCATCGATCACCCGCAGGATCACCGGTTTCTCGATGCTAGCCCCAGCAATATCCGCATGCCGGACCGCATAGCCGTCCATGGACGAGTTATCAAATGAGGGCAACGGCCATGGGGCGGCGACGTCTTGGGCCAACAGGCATCCGTCGACTTCGCTCAGGGGTAATTCAATGGGATGCAGCGGTTCAATGCCGTCAAGGACGAGATCGCGGTATTCCTCAACGCTCAGCATGCCCCAAGCCTATCCAGCCGGTCATGGATAGCAGGATGGACAAGGTGCTCACCCCT
>JBDQMZ010000232.1:0-8765 GCA_040261955.1 Candidatus Nanopelagicales bacterium | reverse complement strand
GTACTGTTCGCTCTGGCAGTTTCGGGTCCCCTATGGCAGATCTCCGATTCCCGAGCCTGCGTAGTCTGCCACAACCACGCTCACGGCAGCAGATCGGGCCTGAGATTCCGTGTTTTCTCTTCAGCAGATGCCGCTCGCCATTGATCTATCGCCTGATGATTTCCGCTGAGCAGCACAGGAGGGACCTCAAGATCACGCCAGGTCGGTGGTTTGGTGTAGACGGAGCCTTCGAGTAGACCATCAGCACGCGAGAAGGTGTCATCTGGCGCGCTCTCCGGATTACCCAGGACCCCAGGAATAAGCCGAGCGACTGTTTCCACCATGACAAGTGCTGCTGCTTCCCCACCTGCCAATACGTAATTGCCAATGCTCACCTCTTGGACGCCCTCCCAGTCAGAGCGATTTTGATAGTGCTGGGCCACGCGAGAATCGATTCCCTCATAGCGAGCGCAAGCAATCACAATTGATTGATTCCCAGCCCATGAACGGGCCGTAGGCTGATCGAATACTTTTCCCGACGGAGTTGGGATGACCAACAACGGCTTTGAGTCGCAGGACTGGGCGATCTCATCGAGCGCCCTACCCCAAGTCGGTGCATCCATCACCATGCCCGGCCCGCCGCCATAGGGGGTGTCATCAACCCTGTGGTGTGGCGCCGCCGACCAATCACGGAGGTCATGAACTCGAACAGTTAACTTTCCGGTCTCTTGGGCCTTGCCAACAAGGGACAGAGACAGCGGCTCCAAATACTCCGGAAAGATGGAGACGATGTCGATGATCATTCATCGGCCAATTCTGATAGCAAGCCAGGAGGTGGATTAACCTTCACCAGGCCAGTCTCGAGGTCAACTTCAGGCACGATCTCAGAGACGAATGGAATGAGGTATTCCTCATCGCCTGCAACCACCACAAGGACATCTTGTGACGGTAAATGCAAAACATCCTTTACGTCGCCGATTGGGCCTCCATCTACGGTGACGGCCTTGCAACCGATAAGTTGCGAGTCATAAAACTCATCATCGCCTTGTGGCAGTTCCTCTGGATCGCGTTCCACTTCAAGCAGGGTTCCCCGAAGCTCCTCGGCAGCATTGCGGGTATCGCAACCCAAGAACTTCACCAGCAATCGGCCCGAATGCCAATGCGCCAATTCGATCAGCAGTAGACCACCATTGTGACGCATTAATTCAGCGCCAGCTACAAAGCGCACATCCGGTTCATCGGTACGTGGCTCAACGGTGACTTCACCTCGAATTCCGTGTGGCTTGCCAATCCGACCGACAACAACCCGCACGGTGATTAGCGCTCGGCTACGTCAAGGAAATCGATGCGCACTCCGCGGCCATCATTGAGGGCCGTGACGACCGTGCGAAGTGCTGTCGCCGTGCGACCAGAACGACCAATGACTCGACCCATGTCCTGCGGATTCACCCGCACGTCAAGGGCCTTGCCGCGCCTGTCTGAACGCATGCTGACACTGACGTCATCGGGGTTGTCAACGATTCCGCGCACTAAGTGAGCTAATGCGTCTTCCAACATTAGGAAGTCGCTTCCGATTCCTCAGAGTCGCCCTTGTGCAAGACTTCTTCCACCTTGTGCTCGACAGCTTCGGCAGCATCTGCCACAGCGTGAGCCACGGCTTCAACGGCTTCTTCCACCTTGTCAACGACGTCTTCAACAACGTCAGCGACCTTTTCAACAACGTCTTCGACGACGTCTGCAGCCTTGTCCACAACTGCCTCGGCAGCCTTAGCAACATCGGCGGCAGCAGCTTCGGTGTCTACAGCAAGCTTCTTGACCTTGGGCTTCTTGGGCTCATTGGCTGCCTCGGTGACCGCGGCTTCGTAGGCCAAGACCTTGTTGGGCTTGGGCTCGGCAACCTGAAGGGTTCCTTCAGCGCCAGGTAGACCCTTAAATTTCTGCCAATCACCTGTCACCTTGAGAATCGCCATCACTGCTTCAGTGGGCTGAGCGCCCACGCCGAGCCAGTACTGAGCGCGATCGGACTTGACCTGAATAAGACTTGGGTTCTGAACTGGCTGGTAGATGCCAATTTCCTCGATAGCACGACCATTACGAGCGGTGCGGGAGTCAGCAACAACAATGCGGTACTGCGGGGCGTGGATCTTTCCAACGCGCTTGAGCTTGATTTTTACGGCCACGGTGGGCTTGTCTCCTTGTGATTATGGGTGAAACAGCAACAAACACGTGGGGGCACGCCTGTTGAAATTTCTTGCGGGTTGTGGGCTACCAGGTTGAGAGGGTCCTCGTGGCTCACAAGAGCGTCGTAATGCTACCCGACTCGGATTTCACCCGTGCGTGGGGTGACCGCAACGCAAGCCGAGCTACTGGAGCAATTTGCGCAACTCGGGTGGCAAACTGCCAAGATCTGGCTCTTGTCCTGGCTCTCCCGTACCACCACCAGCCTGACCCAGTGCACGCTTTGCGGGATTTCCGCTGCGCCCCTTTTGCCCCTTTGCTGGCTTCACCGACTTCTGCTGCTTGCCTTTGGACTTTTTCCCACCGCCCATGCCACCCATGCCACCCATTCCTGGCATGCCCGGCATGCCGCCCATTCCTGGCATGCCACCTTTACCCATCTGCCTCATCATTTTTTGGGCCTGGGTAAACCGCTCAACAAGGTTATTGACGTCGTTGACCTTGGTTCCCGAGCCCGCGGCGATCCTCGCCCTTCGCGAGCCATTCAAAATTTTCGGTTCCGCTCTCTCAGCCGGAGTCATCGATTGAATTATTGCGGCGACTCGATCGAGTTCACGTTCATCGACCTGATCAAGTTGCGCTTTCATGTCCCCCATTCCGGGCAACATTCCCATTAATTTGCCAATTGAGCCCATTTTCTTGACAGCCTGCATCTGCTCCAGAAAATCATCCAGGGTGAAGTCCTCACCTTGGGACATCTTCTTGGTGAATCGATCGGTCTGCTCGGTGTCGAATGCACGTTCGGCCTGCTCAATGAGAGACATGAGGTCACCCATGTCAAGGATGCGAGATGCCATGCGGTCGGGATGGAATACCTCGAAGTCGTCGAGCTTCTCACCTGTCGAACCGAACATGATGGGTCGTTCAACAACCGAAACAATGGATAGAGCCGCGCCGCCTCGAGCATCACCGTCAAGTTTGGTTAGGACAACACCGTCAAAGCCCACCTGCTTTTCAAACTCGGATGCAGTGATGACTGCATCTTGTCCGATCATGGCGTCAACGACAAACAGAACATTGTCCGGCGTAACAGCATCTCTCACTCGCGAAAGTTGCCCCATGAGTTCCTGATCAATCGCGAGACGGCCCGCGGAGTCAACAATGACAACGTCATGCAACTTGTCCACGGCAAATTGCTTTCCTGCACGAGCTACTTCGACAGGATCTCCAACTCCATTACCGGGTTCTGGAGCAAACGTTGGTACACCTGCTTGTTCACCAACAACCTTGAGTTGATCAACAGCATTTGGGCGCTGAAGATCTGCCGCTACGAGAACAGGGGTATGTCCCTGAGAAACAAGGTACTTTGCCAACTTGCCGGCGAGGGTTGTCTTTCCCGCACCCTGAAGCCCCGTTAACAAAATGACCGTGGGACCAGATTTGGCAAAGACGAGGGGTCGCGTTGTCCCACCCAAAATTGCGATCAGTTCCTCGTGAACAATTTTGACTATCTGCTGAGCCGGGTTGAGCGCGCCGGAGACCTCTGCTGAGAGTGCTCGCTCTTTTACGTCAGCACAAAAGGTCCGCACCACGGGCAATGCGACGTCGGCTTCGAGGAGGGCAGTGCGAATTTGGGCGACTGTGGCATCGATGTCGGATTCACTCAGACGCCCTTTGCCACGCAAGCCCTTGAAGGTGGTTGCCAAGCGATCAGACAATGAAGCGAACACGTATATTCTCCTTGAACAAAGCCACAATCATGACGCGATCGATGATCGCATTTCACGCGACTCTACCAATAATGGGTGCGAACGCTCCAAACCCTGCGCTCGGTTCACTCGACTGTTGGCCTAGGCCGTTAGTCGCAGCCGTAACTCATGGGCCAGATCACGCTGTTCCTCCTCAGATGGCGCGCTACCCGAGCCGTCTCGGAGGAAAAACACGTCCACTGCATCCACGCCAAGTGTGGAGATTTTTGAACCCGTAATCATGAGACCACGCTCGGCTATCACCGCCGTGATGTCAAAGAGCAGGCCCTTGCGGTCGTGGGCTCGAACCTCTAACACGGTTTGAGTGTCCGAGACCTCATAGATCTCAATCTCTGGGGCGATCCGCGGGCCACGTCTCTTGTCTGCGCCTTGACTCCTCGCCAACTGCTCGGAAACATTGAATGTGCCATTCAGTACTCGCTGTACGTCGGTCATGAGTTTCGCCTGGCTGGGTGGCTCACCAAAAAGGGGCCGGACGTACCAAGTTTGCACCGCCCTTGGACCGATATTTTCAACACGCGCTGCCCTGACCTGCAGTCGGTTAAGGGCTAGGACACCAGCGAAGCTCGCAAGAAGTCCCTTTTGATCGGGTGCGGTGAAGTGAATAGCAAACCCATCACTTTCCGGATTGATTGAAAGGCGAATCTCCTCCGGCGACAAACCAGATGTCACCCACGAACTATCCAACGGGTCGATCATTATGGGGACATTTCCAAAGTAGGCCCTGCCCCTACGCAGTGCATCACCCATCAAATTTTCGCGCCACTTTGAACGCAGCGAGGCTCCAGTGGCCCGGGAGTCGGCAATGGTCAATGCGTGCAGCAACTCCAGATTCCTGAGCGAACCCACCGCTTGGCACAACTGTTCAATGACAACGGGATCATCCAAGTCACGCTTGGTGGCGATGTCGGCCAATAGCAAGTGATGCTCTACCAATAGGGCCAGGGTTGATGTGTCATCAGCGTCAAATCCGAGGTTTGGCGCGATTTCTCTGGTGAGTTCGGCACCAATCAAACTGTGGTCACCCCCGCGACCTTTGCCAATGTCATGGAGCAGGCAGGCAACGAGAAGCAGGTCAGGACGGTCGACGCTTCGAACCAAGTCTTGGCCACGCATGCAGCATTCGACCAGATGCCTATCAACCGTAAATTCGTGCAAGGGATTGAATTGCGGTAACGATCGGACGAATTCCCACTGTGGGATCCATCGAGAAATAATGTTGTAGTTTTCTAATGCTTCCCAGGTCTGCAGCATGGAGCGCTCTGACCCCAAGAGGGCCACAAAGGACTCTCTGATCTCGCGCGTCCATGGCGCCGGAACGCTCACTTGACTATTTGCATATGCCTCTAAAAGAGCCGGTGCAATGGAGTAGCCATTCTCAGCCGCTGCAGCGGCCACTCTGAAAATTAACCCCGGATCATCCTTCAGGCTGGCATCGCGCGCGAGTGCGACTTCGTCGCCAGCGGCAACAACACCTTGAGCCAAAGGTGTGCGATCCGATCCACGCTGACCTCGACTCCTGAGACGACCGACCAGTGACTCCTGAGACTTGGGCGAAAATACTTGCGTTGCTCGATTCCATGCAACGTCGCTGACATAAGCCAATGACCTACCCGCCAGGTACACCTCTCGCAATAGTTCCTGTGCCGTTGAAATACCCATGAGTTCTGCAACGGCCTGCTGGTCTTGGAGTCTCAGTTTGTCCTTTGTGCCGAGTGTGTGCAGTGCACAACGAACATCAAGAAGAAAAGTCAAATCGTCTTCCCAAGCGCCATGCGGAACATCCACCAGTTGTGTTGCCTTGAGTGCTTTAAAGATTCCTGCCTCGCGCAAGCCCCCATAAGCTTCTTTCACATCGGGCTCAATCAGTTGATAGATCTCCCCCAAATTGTTCCGCCTGTCAGCGACCAGGTTGCGCAACTCTGGAACCAGCTTCTTTGCCGATGCTCTCCACTCAGAGTGAACTGCTGCTCGAAGTTCGGCACACAGTTCATCGTCGCCCGCGATCGAGCGCGCATCTAGCAAACCCGTTAAGGCCTTTGCATCGGTCTTTGCCACTTCCTGTGCTTGTTTAATCGTTCGCACACTGTGGTCAAGGCCTATGCCGGAATCCCACAATGGGTACCACAGCAATTGGGCGACATCCTTGGCCACCGGTTCTGAGCCGGAATGCAAGAGCACAAGGTCTAAGTCGCTGTGGAAACTCAACTCTCCACGTGCGTAGCTCCCTACAGCAACCAAACAGAATTCACTCGAATCAGCCCGTGCCCCCGCTATCGCTGACTCGAATAGTTCAACGAGCCAATCATCAATCGACATGGTGAAACGCCTACGGCGCTCAGACCATGTGAGGTCTGAGCGCCGAGACGCATCGAGCCGTAGCTCATCTATATGTTTGATAATGGTTCACCTCTAGAGGGCATCGTTCCCGCGCTCACCGGTGCGCACGCGAATGACTTCCTCCACTGGCGTTACCCAAACCTTTCCATCGCCGATCTTGCCTGTGTTTGCGGCCTTAACAATCGAGTCCAATGCCTCATCGAGTAACGAGTCATCAACCACGACCTCGATTCGTATCTTGGGCACCATGTCCACGGTGTACTCAGCGCCTCGGTACACCTCGGTGTGACCGCGCTGGCGACCAAAGCCTGATACCTCAGTAACGGTGAGGCCATGGACGCCGAGCACTTCAAGTCCCGATTTAACGTCGTCCAACTTGAATGGTTTTACGATCGCGGTAATGAGTTTCATGCTGAACCTTCTTCCTTTGCTTGATGTGCTCCATGACCAACTCCGGCGAACCTACCGCCGCCCCCTGCTTCACCGAGTTCATATCCCGATTCAGCGTGAGCCGCGAGATCAATTCCGCCCACTTCATCGTCCTTGCTAACACGAAGCACCCCTGCAGCCCGTAGCAACAGTGCGAGGATACCTGCGATCACGAACGAGTAAGCCAGAACAGAGAAGGCTCCAATGGCTTGTTTCCCAAGCTGCTCGAGGCCTCCACCGTAGAGCAGACCATTGACGCCGTTGGGGGCCAAATCTGTTGCCAGGAAGCCAATGAGCAGGGTTCCTACTAGGCCACCGACAAGGTGAACTCCGACCACATCGAGTGAATCATCGATTCCAAATCGGTATTTCATGCCCACGGCAAGTGCGCAAATCACGCCTGCCAAGACACCTACAATGAGCGCGCCCACTGGACTGACAGCAGCACAAGCCGGTGTGATTGCCACAAGTCCAGCAACGATTCCGGACGCAGCACCCAATGTTGTCATGTGACCATCCCGCATTTTCTCAACAATGAGCCAGCCGATTGCAGCTGCGCAAGTAGCCGCAAAGGTGTTCAGGAACACAACAGCCGAAGCATTGTTAGCGGCAAGAGCCGAGCCCGCGTTGAATCCAAACCAGCCAAACCACAGCAGACCCGCGCCAATCATGACCAGCGTCAAGTTGTGAGGGCGCATCGGAGTTTTTGGCCATCCGGTGCGCTTGCCAATAACAATTGCCAGTGCCAACGCGGCAGCGCCTGCATTGATATGGACGGCAGTTCCACCCGCGAAGTCAATGACGCCCATTTCAAAGATCCAGCCGCCGCTGGCCCATACCCAGTGAGCTACCGGGAAGTAGACGAGTGTGGCCCAGAGAGCGCCGAAAATGAGCCAGCCATTGAATTTGGTGCGATCAGGAATCGCGCCCGCAATAAGTCCAACCGTTAGGCAGGCAAACATCCCTTGGAACGCAACAAATGCCATGATCGGCAATGTTGCCTCTGGGTCGTCGGCCATCAGCGATTCAAGACCAAGGAATTCGAATGGATCGCCAACGAGGCCGCCAATATCCGAACCAAATGTCATGGAGTAACCAAATATCACCCAGAGAACGCCAACGATAAACAATGCACCCATGACCATCATGAGCATGTTCAATACAGATTTAGCACGAACCATTCCGCCATAGAAAAAGGCGAGACCAGGGATCATGAGTAACACCATCGCTGCAGCTGTCAGCATCCAAGCGGTGTCACCGGTATTCAAAGCCGACTCCATGCGCTTCCTCCTTGCCATCCACTCCTCATCCCACGGCGGGAGGAGGTCGTGGCGCAAGATTCGCGCATGAGGGTTTCAAGTACGGTCACACTGAGTTTCAAGAATGTGAAGAAAAAGCCCGTTCTGTGTCATTCATGTTAACTCTGGTGCCCATTGGATTAAGCCAGAAGCGCTGCGACAAATTCATTGACATCAAATGGGGCCAAATCATCAGGGCCTTCGCCGAGACCAACGAGCTTCACGGGCACACCCAATTCACGTTGAACAGCGATGACAATGCCGCCCTTCGCGGTACCGTCGAGCTTTGTCAGCACGATGCCGGTGACATCGACAACTTCACTGAACACTTTGGCCTGGGTGAGACCATTTTGACCGGTGGTTGCATCCAGCACGAGGAGAACTTCATCGACCGGGCTTTGTTTTTCAATCACACGCTTAACCTTGCCCAGTTCATCCATGAGACCAGTCTTCGTGTGAAGGCGCCCGGCCGTGTCCACCACCACCGCGTCAACACCACTGTCTTGACCGATCTGGACGGCCTCGAATGCTACGGATGCCGGGTCACCACCGGCTGGCCCGCGAACAACTGCCGCACCAACCTTGTCACCCCAGGTTTGCAATTGGTCGGCCGCTGCAGCGCGGAAAGTATCCGCCGCGGCCATGAGGACCGATTTATTTTCGGAGATCAAAACTCGGGAGAGCTTTCCCACCGTCGTGGTCTTCCCTGTGCCGTTCACCCCAACGACCATGATGACAACGGGTCGATCCCCCTTGTCATGGGCCAGGGTTC
>JBDQMZ010000231.1:0-3761 GCA_040261955.1 Candidatus Nanopelagicales bacterium | reverse complement strand
TCACGTCATTAACACTGCTGGCGAGCAGATGGCCGCTGATACGTCGCTGGACAAGGTTCTGCTGGACACTCCGGTCTATGCAGGCCTCGAGGAGGCTCGGGGCGACGCGGTCGTCGTGCGCGTCATGGCAAAGGCCGTGCCTGAGCAGCAATTTGTTGCGGCCCGCCTAATTCGTGAGCGAGTAAAAATTTCCTTAGATCGACAGGGGATACATATCCCCCTCAATCACATCACGATCACCGAGCAGCAACCCCCCAGCGCGCCAAATTCCTGAACTCACGCCACACTATTGTTATGTCTGCCGCGAACGATGATCGTCCCATCTATCTGGTCACAGGCGCCACCGGTTATGTAGGTGGACGCCTTGTGGGGTACTTGATCAATGAGGGTGCCAGAGTTCGGGTACTTGCACGCCACCCAGAACGCCTGCGAGATTTCCCTTGGGCTGACCAGATCGAGGTCGCGGTAGGCGATGCCGGCGACCCTGAATCTCTCCAGACAGCCATGGCGGGTGTCAGTGTCGCCTACTACCTGCTGCACTCCCTGCAGGAAGGGAAACAACTCGAATACGAAGAGGGTCGAATCTCCCAAAATTTTGCCAACTGCGCAAAGGATGCTGGTGTTCAGCGGATCGTCTACCTCGGTGGCTTGGCGCCCGATATCGCCGCACACAAGATGTCACCGCACATGCGATCGCGCGTTGACGTTGGTCGCATTCTCAGTGAATCTGGGGTTCCAACAATTGAATTGAGAGCCGCAATCATCATCGGTTCGGGTTCGGCGTCATTTGAAATGCTGCGTTATCTCACCGAGCGATTGCCCGCCATGATCACACCTCGGTGGGTTCGAACAAAAACTCAGCCGATCGCAGTCAGAGATGTCTTGCGCTATTTGGTCAAAGCAGCACAACTGCCGCCGGAGATCAGTCGCACCTTTGATATTGGCGGTCCTGACGTATTGAGTTACCAAGACATGATGCAGGGCTATGCCCGCGCGGCGGGGCTCCCCGCTCGACTCATTTTGCCCATCAACCTGCTCTCACCACGTCTGTCGAGTCACTGGGTTGGCCTGGTCACGCCGGTTCCCCGCGCAATCGCTCGCCCACTGGTTCGTTCGTTGAAACATCCCGCCATCTGTCGCGAAGACGACATCAAGCAATACATCCCCGACCCTCCGGACGGCTTAATCCCCTTCGAGAAAGCGGTCAGCCTGGCCCTGACCCGGGTGCGCGAGGCTCAAGTCGCAACCCGCTGGTCCAGTGCCAGTACGCCAGGAGCGCCAAGTGAACCTCTCTCAAGTGACCCCGGTTGGGCCGGTGGAACCCTCTACGAAGATGTCCGTGTGCTCGACTCCACGGCCACACCCGAGCAACTGTGGGCCGCAGTCGACCGGATTGGTGGCACTAATGGCTGGTATTCGGCCAGTTTGCTCTGGGAGGTACGCGGGCTCATCGACCGCATCTTCGGTGGGGTGGGCTTGCGCCGCGGTCGGCGCGATCCCAACCACCTCATGGTGGGCGAGGCAGTTGATTTCTGGAGGGTTGAGGAGCGCATCGTTCCTCAACAACTGCGGTTACGCGCCGAAATGAAAATGCCAGGCCGAGCATGGCTGGAATTCAATGTCAGCGCCAACGAGTCTGGTGGGTCCACACTTACCCAACGGGCGGTTTATTGGCCAAAAGGCTTAACCGGTCATATGTATTGGTGGTCCGTTGCGCCATTCCATGCCTTTGTGTTCCCACCCATGACCCGCCATTTGGTGGAAAGTGCTGAATCAACACCGCTGACGCATGAATCAACGGAATCAGACACAATCGGGTTGTGACCGATAACACCACCCCACCCGAACTCAGCCCGTACGACCTGTTTGGGGGACACGAATTTTTTCAGAGTTTGGTGCACAACTTCTACCAACGGGTGCCCAACGACCCTGTTTTGAGTGCGATGTACCCCTCGCAGGATTACGAGGGAGCCGAGTGGCGACTGCGGTCATTTCTCGAGCAATACTGGGGCGGACCCACAACCTATAGCGATGAACGCGGTCACCCACGGCTAAGAATGCGGCATGCTGGCTTCCACATTGATGGTGATGCTCGTGACCGCTGGCTGGCGATAATGGCAGCTGCCGTTCAAGAACAGGGGATGCCTGCGCACCTGGAAGCCGAGTTGTGGAAGTATCGGGTGGCTGCCGCTTACGGCATGCAAAATGTTCAAGACGAATCACCAGAAGTCCAGCAAGAAATACCTATCTCGGAGGTTTAATCGTGCCCTCAGGTGCCAATCAGTGGTGGCGTGACGCTGTCATTTATCAGGTCTACCCACGCTCATTTGCAGACTCTGATGGCGATGGTCTGGGAGATATTCCCGGAATCGTGAGCCGTCTGGATTACCTTCAGAATCTCGGTGTCGATGCCGTCTGGATCTCTCCGTTCTATGAATCTCCCTTGCTCGACGGCGGGTACGACGTCACCGACTACCGCATGGTGGATCGCCGCCTGGGCACGGTCAACGACGTCAAAGTACTCATAAGTTCGGCCCATGCTCGAAATATGAAGGTATTCATGGACACCGTGCCAAACCACACGAGTAGTTCGCATGCATGGTTCCAAGAAGTTTTGCATTCGGAGCCTGGGTCCGCTGCGTGGGATCGATACGTGATCAAAGAAGGCAAGGGCGAGAACCATGAACTCCCACCAACGAACTGGCAGAGCGTTTTCCATGGTGATGCATGGTCGCCGCTAGTTCTGGCCAACGGTGAAAAAACCAAATACTGGTACCTGCATATTTTTGATTCCTCTCAACCAGATGTGAACTGGGAGAACCCAGAGGTTCGCGCAGAGTTCCTGGACATTCTGCGTTTCTGGTTTGATCTGGGCATTGATGGTTTCCGAATTGACGTTGCGCACGGCCTTATCAAGGACCAAACCTTTCCGGATGTCGATTACGACTCCATTCCTGAGCAGGAATTACTCGGCGATCCAATTTTCAGCCCATTCTGGGATCAAGATGGAGTCCATGAGGTGTATCGCGAGTGGCGCAAACTCGCTGATACCTACGACCCACCACGAGTTTTCTGCGGTGAGACATGGGCGCCGACACCGGAACGACTCGCGCTGTACCAACGTCCAGATGAACTCCACACGTCATTCAACTTTGACTATCTGCGTGCAGGTTTTGATGCGACAAAGCTGCAGGAGTCGGTTGATTCCACGCTGTTCCATCACAGAAAAGTTGGCGCACCAGCCACTTGGGTGCTTTCCAATCACGACATTGTTCGCCATGCAACTCGTTTGGCACCGGGTCAGAGTGAACACCCGACCGTGCCACCAACACCCGATGCTGCAGATCACGGACTGGCGCGCGCACGCGCCGCAACCTTGTTCACCCTCGGGTTACCCGGCTCGACCTACCTCTACCAAGGTGAGGAACTTGGTCTGCCCGAATTACTCGACCTCCCAGGTGATGCCCGACAAGATCCGGTCTGGTTCCGCAGCAAGGGCAAGGAAATTGGCCGCGATGGTTGCCGCGTTCCCATCCCTTGGTCAGGTGATATCCCTTCATATGGTTTTGGCCCTGGTGAACAGTCTTGGCTGCCTCAGCCTGAGTTGTGGGCCAGCCTCAGCGTGCAGGCTCAGGAATCCGATGACACCACTCTGAATTTCTACCGCAGTGCATTGGCTCGACGCCGCCAAGAACCATCAACCGGCGACGGGGAATTTGAGTGGCGCGATCTCAATGGCGAGGATGACGGAGTGCTCAAAG
>JBDQMZ010000230.1:0-2744 GCA_040261955.1 Candidatus Nanopelagicales bacterium | reverse complement strand
CAGTCAGGCAAGACCCCAGGAACAGATTTGCGTGAAGGTGTCCCGACTCTGGCAGCACTCATCGCACTCTCCAGGAGTGAGTCAAGTGGTGAACGCCTCAGGTCACTACTAGCGCGCCCCTTGCCAGATGACGGTGAGCATGTCGAAGCGCTGGAACTGCTGCGCGCAGATTTCAGTTTGGATGAAGCCCGCGCGGAAGCAAAGCGGTGGGCTGATGACGCCAGGCGTTCCCTGCATCCATTGCCCGACATCCCAGCAAAGGACACGTTGGCAGCGCTATGCGATTACGTGGTGACCCGCACGGGTTGACATTCAGGTGACGCAAAGCAGGTCTCGACCCGATTGACCTATTGAGCGCCCATAGCTTCAATTTCAGCCTGCTCGCTCAGGACCAATGCACTCTTCTTGCTGTTATTGCGCGTATGGCGATACATGTCTGCGGAGAAGATCAATAGCGCAATCCAAACGAGAATAAAGCCGAACCAACGCCCGCTGGACATAACTTCATGGAACACGAAAATTCCTAAGATGAATTGACCGATTGGGGTGATGTATTGCAAAAGCCCCAGCGTCGAGAGCGGAATGCGATTCGTGGCGCCGCCGAATGCAAGGAGTGGAATTGCTGTAACGGGACCGAGCATGATGAGAAGAAGTGTGATGCTTATGCCGCCGAGTGCGAAGGATTCCTGCCCTTGGGAAACGGTGAAAAGCAAAATAATGACCGCTAATGGGAAAAGGACGGCCGTTTCTATTCCGAGGCTTAGGATTGAAGGCAAATTTCCAAACTTCTTGAGCAGCCCATATGTTCCAAAGGAAATGCCAAGTGAAAGCGCGATCCAGGGGAGCGCACCACCTGCAATGGTGAGCACAATCACGGCGATGACTGCAATGCCAACTGCTGTCCACTGCGCTTTTCTCAAGTGTTCTTTGAGCAGGACTACGCCCATGGCAACGGAGATCAGCGGGTTCACAAAATAGCCGAGTGAAGCTTGAACCACTTGGTCTGAGCTCACGGCGTAGACATAAACCAACCAGTTGACTGAAAGAAATAGTGCTGCAGCACCAAGCAATATGACGTTTCTCTTGTTGAACGCTGCAACGAACAACCGCCACTTTTTGCCAATAACGAGAATTATGATGACGAAAATGAGTGACCAAATAACTCTGTGAGCGACCACTTCAATTGCCGAGACTTGATCCAGGAGTGCGAAGTAGAGTGGGAATAGACCCCAAAAAAGATACCCGAAAATGCCGAGTAGGACACCGGTCGTGTGGGATGACCGTTCACGGGAAGCCACGTGTGAACCTCTACTCATGTGAACACTGGTTAGGAGTTTCCTGCTCACTCCGGGATCTGGACTCGCTCAGAGTACTCGCAGGCTCAGAGGTTCGCCGTGGGGACAGGCGCATGGGGATAGGCTCGATGGGTGGCGCGCTACCAATTGGCTGAAAACCCTGATTTTGAGGTGGAAGTTCTCACTGCTGGTCTGGCGTGCTGCACCCTTGAAGTTGAAGCCGCCGTCACAGCTGGCCTTCTCCTTCCAACTACATCCGATGATCAAGCGTCAGTGCCGCCGTCGGTGCTTGTTATTTCTGGCACGGTGACCGACGCGCTACTGCCCTCGGTCCTAGCCGTCATCGATCACTATCCAGATGCGCAATTAATGTCATTTGGTGCGTGTGCGACAAGTGGTGGCCCCTATTGGGATTCACCGCCCGTGACCAAAGGAATTGATCAGTTCTCTGACGTTGCCGTTTATGTTGCCGGCTGCCCACCACGCCCCGAAGCCTTTGTTACGGCTCTCCTGGATCTCGCCCAGGCTGGAGTTTCATCGTGAACAATGTGTCCGTCACCGAAAGTGTGATGCCAGAGGAGTGGTGCGAGCGCGTGCATCAGGCGCACGACCATGGTTTTGTCTTTTTTGATTTTCTCACTGCAATAGATCGAGACGACAGTGTGGAGATAGTGGTGCGCTTGGCTCGTTTTGATTTGTCTGAGTCGATATCTCTATCGACATCCATCAACCATGCATCGCTGCAACTGGACAGCATCGCGGGCATATTTGACGGCGCCGGATGGCATGAACGTGAAGTGGGCGAAATGTTCGGCATGAACTTTGTGGGTAATGACATGCAACAGTTGTTAAGACATGAAGCACTAGGTCTGCCACCCATGCGCAAGAACGTTGTACTGAGCGCTCGGGTTGTTACGGAGTGGCCAGGTGCGGCGGAACCAGAAATCAAACAAGACGGCCGCAAAGTGGGTAACCCATCGCGCCGGCGTCAACGGCCACCGGGTGTGCCAGAAAATTGGTTGCAGTCATGATTCATTCATTCATTGCGCTGCTCCCGGACAAGTGCACCTCATGCATGCTGTGTGTTCGAGAGTGCCCAGCCTGGTGTATTCATCTGGATTCCCATACCGACGAGGTCACCGAACCCGGTGCCCGCAGGCCGAAAAAAGTCAATGTCTTGGATTCATTCGACATCGACTACTCGCTGTGCATGTATTGCGGCATCTGTGTTGACGTGTGTCCCTTTGACGCACTTGAGTGGGATCAACATCGCGCTCTAATTTCTGATTCGCGAGTCGACCTCACGCTGGGAATCACCCAATTAACGTCAGAGAAAGATTCTGCGAATTAACGGTAGTTCGTGAACTGAACAGCAAAGTCAAGATCGGCGCCTTTGATGAGCGCGATGATTTCTTGCAGGTCATCACGACTCGTGCTTGAAACGCGCAT
>JBDQMZ010000229.1:0-4052 GCA_040261955.1 Candidatus Nanopelagicales bacterium | reverse complement strand
AGAGAAGGTTTCGATTGAGTTCATAAGTCTCAATGCCGGTGGCCTCTCGACGAACAAGGACATCACCCACCCACACCGAGTGCGCACCTTCACCGCTGAGAGCTCCCTTGTACACAACATTGCTCGTGCAATTGGGCTCAGAGTGGTCAACCAGAATTCGGTGCTCCTGGAATTGCTGCCCAGTCAGGAGAAATGCTCCCAGCATCTGTGCTGAACCCCCTGGAGCTGTGTAAGTGATGTGTGGGACCGTGCGAATGATCCCGCCACCGAGTGACACCGATAGTCCTAAAAACTCGGCGTCCCTGCCCAGTTGAGAAGCCCAATGCCAGTGCTGTCGGACCGGCTCCTCGGCATCAATGACCGATAAAAGCGTCAGCTGCGATTGATCGCCCAATTTTGCAACGATCGAACCGTTCACATTCACGTTGGAGTCGTGCACTATAACGACCTGCGCACGCGCAAAAGCACCTGTCTGGACTTCAATGTGTGCGTAGTTGTTCAGCATCGTTGACGTCAATTGAATGACTATAGGTTCTGCCACTTCGGTTTCTGTCGGTATCGATACCAACACCGCTTGACGTGCACCCTCGCGCGCGACGGCACTCGCTCGGTCGGTGGGTAGCCATGAATCATTCAAGCGGGGGTCATCCATCGACACTATCTCAACAAACGGAGAGCTTGTTTCGCAGCCGATGGATGCCCAATCCTGAACATCAAAAAAGTCTTTGATCTTCGAGATAGGTGTAAATCGCCACTCTTCTTCACGACCCAACGGAATTGCAAAGTCTTCAACATTGCGTGAGTAAATCCGCGGAGCAAGATCTGTTGCCGGCGGAGCTGCCACTGAACTCAACCCACTGCACCTTCCATTTGAAGTTCAATGAGCCTGTTCAACTCGATCGCGTACTCCATGGGGAGTTCGCGGGCAATAGGCTCAACAAATCCTCTGACGATCATGGCCATTGCTTCGTCCTCGGTCATGCCACGGGACATGAGATAGAACAGTTGCTCCTCACTCACCTTGGAGACAGTCGCCTCGTGGCCCATCTGCACGTCATCTTCGCGTACATCGACATAGGGATATGTATCCGAACGGCTGATGTCATCCACCAACAGGGCATCACATTTGACCGTGCTCTTTGCATGATGCGAACCTTCGGTGACTTGAACCAGACCACGGTAGGAGGTTCGGCCTCCACCTCGGGCAACGGACTTACTAATGATCGAGGAGGACGTGTATGGCGCCGCATGAACCATCTTGGCTCCAGCATCCTGGTGCTGTCCTTCACCTGCAAAAGCAATCGACAGAGTTTCACCACGAGCATGCTCACCCGTCATGACCACTGCTGGGTATTTCATGGTCACCTTGCTGCCAAGGTTTCCGTCAACCCATTCCATGGTGGCGCCCTCTTGAGCTATCGCCCTCTTGGTCACGAGGTTGTATACATTTGTGGACCAGTTCTGAATCGTGGTGTAGCGACAACGCCCACCCTTTTTCACAATAATTTCCACGACGGCAGAGTGCAGTGAGTCGCTCGAGTAGATGGGTGCGGTACAACCCTCAACATAATGCACGTAGGCATCTTCATCGACGATGATCAAAGTTCTTTCAAATTGCCCCATGTTTTCCGTGTTAATGCGGAAATAGGCTTGCAACGGAATGTCAACCTTGACGCCCTTTGGCACATAGATGAATGAGCCACCGGACCAAACTGCTGTGTTGAGCGCAGCAAATTTATTGTCCCCCACTGGGATGACAGTGCCGAAGTACTCTTTGAACACGTCTTCATGTTCCTTCAATGCCGTATCAGTATCGAGGAAAAGCACACCTTGTTCTTCGAGGTCTTCACGGATTTTGTGGTAGACAACCTCGGATTCATACTGCGCTGCAACACCTGCGACGAGACGCTGCTTCTCGGCCTCAGGGATGCCCAGACGGTCATAGGTGTTCTTGATGTCGTCAGGGAGATCGTTCCAGTCGGTTGCCTGCTTCTCCGTTGAACGAACAAAGTACTTGATGGTGTCAAAGTGGATACCCGTCAAGTCTGAACCCCAATGTGGCATCGGCTTCTTTTCAAAGAGCTTCAGGCCTTTAAGACGCAAATCAAGCATCCATTGCGGTTCACTCTTTTTGGCAGAGATATCGCGCACGACTGTTTCGTCGACCCCACGTTTCGCGTCGGCGCCCGCATCGTTTTTATCGCTCCAGCCGAATTCATAACGACCAAGGGAATCAATTGTTTCCTCCTGTGTTGGCCGCTCTGTTGGCGTAGTGGTGCTCATGCCGATACCTCTTTTTCTTTGTAGGTTGCATCTCTGTGGTTACTTGCCTGGACTTGCCTTTGTGTGTCATGGTCAAACTGAATGTTCAATGTAGGGATCAATGTTGTGCAAATTCCATCCCCATGTGCGAGTGTTGCCAAGCGCGTTACGTGGGCCCCGAGTGATTCACCGAGAGCATTGGCCTCTTCTTCGCACAATTCCGGATATGCCTTTGCAGCATCCACCACCGGACAGTGATGTTGGCACAGTTGCCCTGAATTACCCGCTGCCTCGAACGTTGCGGCATAACCAGCCATATTCAGCTCTGCGACCAGCGCGGGAATGCTCTTTCCGCTAAACATGCGTTGTGCTCGTTCCTCGGCAAATGTCCGGATCGCCTCTCTGCCAAATTTTGACTCAATAAAATTCAGTGTCTCCAGCGCCAAGTCGTCATATGCCTGATCACAGGCGTTTCGACCTGAAGGGGTTAGGGCGTAGGTCAAACTCGGACGCCCTCGACGCTTGGTCGGGCTGGGACCAAATGGTGCGCGCTCATGAGCAGCCACGAACCCAACGCTTTCCAGCATTCCCAGTGTTCGGCGAACCGCTTGAGCGCTCAGACCGAGATGCTCGGCCAATTCCGAAACGGTTGCCGCGCCGCGCTCTAGGAGCACTCGCGCCACACGCTCAGCAGCCTCACCGGGGAATTTCACAACCCCATTGTTGCGTAATTCATTTGACATGCAACTCGGGGGGTAAAAATGGTGAGGACACCACAATCTTTGAGTACACGTAGGATCTCCATGTGTCCCCCTCACCCTCACACGAAGATCGAATAAATCCGACCGTTGAGGCTTGTGCAATCACCCTGGATTACGGCGCAGGACAGGGAGTTTTTGATATCTCCTTTTCCACAGGGTCCGGCGTAACCGTCCTGGCGGGGAACAATGGGGCCGGAAAAACCACACTCATGGAGTCCCTGCAGGGGCTTCGTCGCCCACAATCAGGCTCGGCCCGGATCCTTGGAATGGACACTCTTCGTCATCGGGCGCAATTAGCGGTACAAACAGGGTCGGTTCTGCAAGGAGTTACGCCCTACCCCACGGCAAAGCCGCGCGAGTTCCTCACCTTTCTGAGCAGGCTCTATCCCACGGCACGCGAGGCAAACGAACTGATGGACATCTTCCAGATCCCTGACAGCAGGTCGATCAAAACCCTTTCTGGCGGCGAAGTTCAGCGTCTCAATTGCGCAGCCGCCCTCGTTGGCGCCCCGAAAGTAGTATTTCTCGATGAACCCACGGCGGGTCTAGATCCCGGTGGACGAGCGGACCTCTATGGCGTCCTGAGAGAGCAGGCACTCCAAGGAGTTGTCATGCTCATCACTACACATTTGACCGAGGACATTGACCAACTGGCCGACAGAGCCCTTGTCCTCACCCAAGGACAGCTCACCGCCGATATTTCTAAGAAATCCATGGCCTCAACGGAAGCACTCACTTTTAATTGCCGCACTAATCTGCCCACCGCACAATTGCTCTCCGCACTCCCCCTCGAATCAACAGCACGTGAAACTGTCAAAGGCCGGTATCTGATCACGGCACCGTCTCACATTGGCTCCGAAGTCATCGCCACGGTCGAAGCGTGGTGCGCACAAAACGGCACGCAAGCTGAAAATCTCCACGTTGGGGCCGAAACGCTCTCAAGTTTGGTGCTCGCAGAACTCAGCAAGGATTCGGGCCAGATTTCATGAACGCGAAAACCTCAATCAACCATGCGATGAAACAAGCAGT
>JBDQMZ010000228.1:0-6515 GCA_040261955.1 Candidatus Nanopelagicales bacterium | reverse complement strand
TCGCTCGCCGCGGGGGCTCCGGCGGGAATGACGATCGATCCGGCGACGGGTCAGATCTCGTGGACGCCCACGGCACCGCAAGGTCCCCGCACCATCACTGTGTCGGCGACCAGCCCGGCCAACACCGTCACCTCCATTGCTCCGTTCACCTGGACCGTTCTTGCGGGGCCGGCGAGTGCCCGAGGCACCACACCCGGTGCTGCCTCCGGCGCTCAAGGGGCAACCACAGGTGGACCAGGAGGCTCAGGAGCATCCGGCATCTCGACGCCGTGCGTGGCACCAGCCGGGATGGTCTACACCGACATGCATGGATCGGTTGGGGCGACATTCACGTTCGCGCCGAACCTCGCCGAGATAGCAGCAGACTCCACGTTCGCGCTCATCGATGGTTCCCTGCCACCTGGCGTCTACTTGGATCCGAAGGCGGGTGTCATCTCAGGCACCCCGGAGACAGTCGGCACCTGGACTCCGAAGATTGCCGCGATAGCCCCTGACGGAACCCGTCGGGTCTCGGATGTGGCCATCTATGTTGACGACCCGCATCACGCCGCCAACTATCCGAACCAGATTCGGGCCAGCGTTGGCTGGCCTTTGACGGTGACACCATTCGAAGTCAACGCTCATGGCCCGACCACATATGCCCTTGTCTGCGGATCACTGCCAGCAGGCGTGACCCTCGATGAGAAAACAGGTGTCATCGCCGGAACTCCGTCTGCACCGGACGCGACACCCATTCCATTGCGTATCCGTATGACCGATGACTACGGGTCCGTCGACTCGTCATTCATCATAACGAGCGAGGCTGGGCAGATCCCGTGGATGCGCTACCCGGAGTACGCGGAAATCGGATCTGGTTTGCGCACGACCATCACTCCCACCGTTTCAGCGCTGCCTACCGTCGCTTCGTTTGAAATCGATGGTGAAATTCCTGAGGGGTTGAGTTTCGATTCTCGAACAGGCGTGATTTCTGGTGTGGCACTTGTGCGCGACGACATCGTCTATGAACCAACGATCACGGCCCTGGACGCGGGCGGCCAACCCTTGACTTCGACGTGGTCCTCTATCACGGTGATCAAGCCTGCCGTTCCGATGCATGTCAAGGCGCGGGCGGCGAAGAAGAAGATCACGAAGAAGAAGACGACCGTCGTGACCACAGTGCGCCATCCTAAGTACACGACGTTGAGCGCCGACGTCTTCTGTACCGGATGCACGTGGACCTTCAACAAGAAGTCAGGAAAGCTGACGATTAAGAAGCCCAAGAAGAAGACTCAGGTAACAGTCTTCATCACTGCACTGCCAAAGGGACCGAAGGCGAAGAGTGAGTTTGCCGGACACGAGTGGTACCGGACTTGGAAGGTGCGATAGGCCCAGCTGCTCGCGGTGACACCAGCAGAGCCACTGGTTCTGTCATCTAGGGAACTGTGATTTGAAGCGCCTTCGCTACCAATCTCCTAACACTGGGGTCTAGGTCAGGTAATTCGTCCCCTAACGTGTCCGCCGACCACCATCTGGTCTGTAGATCTTCGCCCTCACTACGTGCGGACGCTTTATTCACCAAGGCAATAAATTGAATATCCCAGTGGACGCTCTGATTACCAGCACATGGCACGTCATGCCGATCCAACTGAACCGGGACATCCATAAGCGCGATTTCGGTATATCCGCTTTCCTCTTGACATTCACGCAACGCAGCTGCGGCAAATGAGTCATCAATGGATTCAATATGTCCACCAAATTGCAGCCAACGACCAACTTTGGGGTGCATGAGCAAATTGACCTCGCGGCTCTGAGGATCAAACATTAAGGCACTAGCAGTGAAGTGCCCTGCTTGCCGTGCCCTCTCCAAAGACTGAGCATCGCTGGAGAGTAGATCGCCATATTCCATCATTAATTCAAGTTCAGCATGTTGAGCAAAAAAATCAAACTGCGCTAACGCATCTGCGTATTGCATGAATTACTTGTCAAGGTCGGTAATGTCGATATCACTGATGTCAACATCGTCGCCATCATTGTCAAGAAATCCCAGTGGGTCCTCGAGATCTTCCGCATTGGGCAGCAAATCAGGATGGGCCCACAGAGCATCACGCTCAGTCAAGCCTCCGCGTGATCGCAGTGCTGCAAACACCGTATGCGCCTCGCGAAATGAACGCGGTCGTAATTGCATACCGACCAAAGTGCTGAAAGTTAGTTCGGCCGGACCACCTGTTGCTCGACGCCGACCCATGGTCTCCCGCAGTTGAGGAAGTGTCGCAAGCCTTCCTGACACAGCCTCGGTGACAACGTCGTCAACCCACCCTTCGATGAGGGCCAGCAGTGTTTCCAGGCGTGCAATGGCAGAACGCTGCTCAAGAGTGTCTTCTGGCTCCAAAACACCTGAAGCCATAATCTCCTGCAAGGCTTCGGGGTTAGTAATGTCAACACCTGAAAATTTCTCACCCAACATGTTCATGTTCACATCCATATAACGCGCATACTCTTCAACGGCGGACATGAGCCGCGAGCGCAACCATGGAACGTGATCAAACAGACGCTGATGAGCACTCTCACGCAAAGCGAAGTAGAGCATGATGTCACGCGAATCAATGCCAAGACCCTCCGCGAATTGCTCAATGTTGCGTGGGACAAGTGCGCGCACGCCCTGGGGTGCTAGCGGGATTCCCACGTCACTTGAGCAAACAACTTCATTCGACAAAGCGGACAGGGCTTGCCCCAACTGGTAAGCAAATGCGGTCGCACCCAATTGCGTGACCATGCCCATCATGGGAGCCAACATCGACATCATGTCCGGCGTGATTCCGCTAGGAAGCATGTCCTTGAGTTGCTCAGGAAGCTGACTCTCAAGAGCTTTGAGATCCCCCGCCCCCGGCATCATCGTGGCCATGCGCTCAGACATGGTCACCGCAATGGGCGTAATCGCCTGCTGCCAGACCGGCCCGGTTTCCACGAGCCACTCGGTGCGCGACCACACCTGAACAGGCGTACTGCTTGCTGGGAATGTCACCGCGGCATCGAGCCAGGTGTCCGCCAATTCCATGGCGGCCTGTGCCCCGCGCTTCTCTGAGTCAGAGACACTCGGGTCTGTGCCCAATCCTTGACGAGCAACCTGCATGACGGTGGACCAGGGCAAAGGTCCTTCGTTTTGTGCCTGCTGCAGCATGTTGCCAAACTGCGTGAACATTGCACCGAGGTTGTTCATGTCGAATGGCTGGCCCGCGGGGTTGTTCTCATCATCAGAGTTGCCCGGCACACCGAATCCAAAAGGGAATTGAGACATGCCTCAACGGTAATACACCCTGTAGGGATTGCACGAGGGCGGCGCTTTCGCGCCGCCGTCAAGGTAAATACACGAGGGCGGCGCTTTCGCGCCGCCCTCAATATAAATTTGTGGGGAAGTTACTTTTTTATCCCTGTGGCGTGAAGGCTTATGCCTTGCCCAGGATGCGAGTTACCTTGGTGCCGCACTCTGGGCAGATGCCCTTTGCGAAACGACGACCATTTGTTTCTTCAACGTGTCCGGTGAATTCACGCTTGGCTTTGCACTTAACGCAATATGCCTCGCCGGTGTAGCTTTCGGCCATGGGGCCCTCCTGTTGACGCTCTTTCCGCGATGCGGTCGGTGGCGGTCGCCACCTCGTAGCTCTGGGCCGGTTCGCCTGTGAGCCGACTCCACCATAGGGCAGAAACGACCCTCCTCAGGCTCTGTGCACAGCCAGATCACGGCGTGGCGAGGAAAATATTGGCCAGAAATAGGGCATAACGGTAATAACGGACATCCAAACTAGTCTGTTTCCCCGTACGGCAGAATCACTCTATGGTCGCACCCTTCACCGCAGAAAGCACTCGAAACTATAAGAAGGACCCCACACTCAACACACTCCTACCCCTTATCGCTATCCCCTCACTCGGAGGAACCCCCGGTGAAGTCAGCGCACAGGAATTCATGGCGCAGAGCCTCAAGGACCTCGACCTCGAGGTGCACACGTGGGAGATCAACATTGACCAGCTGTCGCGACAACCTGACTTTCCAGGCATGGAGGTTCCGCGCACTCGTGCACTCGGTGTTCTAGGTATCTGGAGAGGTAGCGGGGATCTGCCCGCCCTGATGATCAATGGACATACTGATGTTGTCCCCCCTGGTGACCTCGATTCGTGGGACCGAGACCCGTTTGATCCACATGTGGCCACCCGCGACTTAACGGACCACGTTGTCATTGGTCGCGGTGCCTGCGACATGAAGGGTGGACTGGCTAGTGCACTCACCGCACTGCGCACACTCAAGGCAAGCGGATTTACCCCTCGAGGGGACATCCTGTTCGCACCAGTGGTTGGCGAGGAAGATGGCGGACTCGGCACCTACGCACTGATCCGTGAAGGGCTGCCCACGTTCTATGGCGATTTCAATGGCGATTTCAATGGCGATTTCAATGGAGATGCACCAATCGCTGGAGCAATAATCCCCGAGCCAACGTCCCTTGCCATTATTCCTGCCAATGCGGGTGCGCTCACTTTTCGCGTGCTCGTCAGGGGCTCAGCAACCCATGCCTCCCGCAGAAGTGAAGGAATCAGCGCCATCGAGAAATTCTTTCCAATTCTCAACTCATTGCGCGAACTTGAATCCCAGCGAAACGAAAACCCTGACCCGCTCATGGCACGCTGGGATATCGCTTACCCGCTGTCCATCGGCACCGTCCATTCCGGCGATTGGGCATCAACTGTTCCAGACCTGCTGATCGCCGAGGGCCGCTATGGCGTTGCCCTGGGTGAGGACGTACTTAGCGCCAAGCTAACCCTTGAATCCGCGGTTGCCGCTGCATGCAATTCCGATCCCTGGTTGCGCGAGCACCCGGTTGAGGTCCAGTGGTGGGGCGGGCAGTTCGCATCCGGTCGCACGGACCCCAATGCAGACATCGTGCGCAATGCCAAGGCGGCCCACACCTGCGTTCTCGGCCACGAACCAGATACATATGCGGCACCCTATGGTTCAGATTTGCGCTTACTCACCGGGTTAGCGTCGATACCGACAATTCAATATGGCCCTGGTGATGCAAGTGTTGCCCACGCACCCAATGAGTACGTTTCCATTGAACAGCTGCACGTGACTTCACGGGTAATTGCAAGTTTAATCGAGAGAACCCTGGGATAACGGGTTCCTCCGCGGGCGTGACCAATATCAGTTCAGCTTGTGGATTGCACTTTTCAATCCACAGGTGAGAAACCGCATTCTGTGTGCATGGAGACCATTTACCCGTTGCGCAACAAGCGCGTTCCTGTCATTCATGTATCACCTGACACCATCTTTTTCGGTGACTACCCCATTCCCGTCCATATCTCGGCACAACATCTTGCCTGGTTCAACGAACTCAGCGGTGATCGCAGCGCGGACCATGCAATCAAAGAACTTTATGCACGACACGATCAAGGAGTTGATCACAAAGAATACGACGCCAAGGCCCTGATTACCCATGGCCTGAAATCCGCCGCATTACTTGACCTTCATGCTCTCCCATCACTCGCTCGCTGGAAGGGTGAGGGCGACTCGCGAGAGAAGAGGGCTGCCGATCCCACCACCAGCGCACAGACGCATGCGCAATTGATGTACTCGGATTCTGACCACGTTGCCATTGCTCAACTCATTGACCTCAGGGCAGAAACACCCATTGCGATTGTCGGCAACAGTCCCCTGGCACACCAGTTGCGAGCGATTGCTACTCGAGAAAACTGGCAAGTGACCACCAGCGAACTTGGCGCCGCGTGCGTCATTTTTGTGAGTGAGTCACACCCTGATGTTTGTGATCATGACAAGGTATTGGACAGCCATAGAACCCATTTACATGTAGCCACCCGTCATGGAAGTTCAGTGATTGGCCCACTCGTGACACCAGGTGAGACCTCGTGTTTGCGCTGCGCGTACCTCCATGCACGCGATCGCGATCCCAACATGCCACAACGCACGATTGACTGGCGCAACTCTCAACGATTTGCATGTACCGATTCGCACATCAGCGCCATGAGCGCACATTTCGCACTTTTGGTCGTGCGCGCATGGATGGACGGGTGGGATATGGGTAACACCGCGTGGCAAGCATCGCTGCCCTTGGGTCAGTTCACTTCAACCCCGCGGCCGGTGCACCCGCTGTGCGGTTGCATGTTGGGGAAGCCCCCCATGAACCTCGACTGAGCACGATCGGTCATTACAGGTCACAATGGGTACATGCCCGAGTTGCCCAAGAACGCCCTGACGCGAGGTATTCGCATGGCCTCCCTGCCCGCGACCTATGCCGGCAGAACCGCATTGGGCTTTGGCAAACGAGTTGGGGGCAAGCCCGCTGAGGCCATTGCTGCCGAAATGCAGCAGCGCACCGCCGAGCAAATGTTCAAGGTGCTCGGCGAACTCAAAGGCGGCGCCATGAAGCTGGGCCAGGCCATGAGCATCTTTGAAGCAGCATTGCCCGAGGAATTTGCCGCTCCCTACCGAGCGATGCTGACCAAGTTGCAGGATTCAGCTCCTCCCATGC
>JBDQMZ010000227.1:0-4877 GCA_040261955.1 Candidatus Nanopelagicales bacterium | reverse complement strand
GCAACGTACTCGCTTCCGTTATCGGTGTAGCCGGTTGGAGCTGCATTCTTCTTTTGCCATTGTGAGCCGGTATCGGTGTAGCCGTCAGGTGTTTGGTCTTTGACCTGCTCACTCTTGGTGTAGTTGGCGCCGTTGTCCGTTAAGCATGATGGCGCGCTGTCCTTGACCTGTGCCGTTGGTGCAGGGCCATAAAGACGACAAAAGTTTCCCTGGGCTCCGGAGTTCTCAAGGTTGTACCCGCTGGGACACACATCTTGTGTTTCAAATGAGTTGATGAGTGGCGCTGGCCCTGTTGTCACAGTGTGAAATGTATACGGCAAATTGGTCACCTCTGTGTGGTACGAATACGCAAGGTTGCTGTAGGTGTAAGCCAGAGTTTTTTGGCACGTTGAACCATTGTCCGAGTAGCCGGACGGGCAGACGGAAATCGTGCGGGTGGAAGGAGCGACCGGCGCTGGCGCGACTGGAGTTGCCGTAGCAGGTGAGGCTTGTTGAACACTAGTTTTTGGTTCCTGAGTGGGCACGGCTGCGGGAGACCCACCCATGAGTGACCGAAGCGTCATGGTCATGCGTGCACTACTCGCTTTACCGGGTCCCATCGCATTGTGCGGCGTCGCGGTAAATGTGTAGAGCTGATCAGGGTTCAGGCCGGTCATGATCGCGACTGTTTTGTCAGCGGTCTGCGTAATGGTGTCCCCTTGTGGGTCGGTGGCTTCGAGCGTGAACTCGATATCCGTGCCACCGGTGGCTCGTGATGCGGTGTGGTTCCACGAGAGTTCGACCGAGTCGGCCAGTGCGGTGCTGCGCACGGTTAAGGCTTTGATTGGGTTGACCAGCGATAGCGCCCGAACGCGCGCTGAACCATCAACTGCATTAATGGTGTAGTCGGTGCCAGGTGTCAGTTTGGTGAATGAGACCTTGCCTTGGGTGTCCGCAGACTTGGTCACCGAGACGGCCTTTTTGTTCTTTGTTTTTGTCGCGGTGAGCCTAACTTTTGAGCCAGGCGTGGTGGTTACTGAAATGACTCCAGGTCGCGTGGGGCGCGCGGTGAATTCGGCCTGCTGGGCGGCCTCCTGCGCCACGAGTACTCCTCGAGGCGTTGATTCGGTAGCACTTGCCGACGTTGCTCCGGAGATGCCCAGTCCAATTACCAGAGCGGATGCGCTCAGCGTGGCGGCGATTCTTGTGCGATTCTTGATATTCCGATTGTTTGTATTCATTGCATTTCCTAGGTCGTATTTCACGGCGTTGTTGCTCGTTAATACAGTTTTACCCAGAACTACAGGTTTTCAAACAAGGCAATTTTCAAATGTGGAAAACCCTCAGTTTTGCGTCCTAGTTTGAGATTAGGACCCCGAAGTCGAAGGCCTTGTCACGGTCAGGTTCGCATTCGCCACGGTGACACTGTCGGTGAAGACATTTGTGGATAGGGCCTTGTTCAGAACTGCAGCCATCTCGCTGGAGATCACCGCGATCTTCATTTCGGTGAAAATTGATGTTCGATACGTCCCATTGCTCAGAAAACTTTTGTCCCCGAAACTCTCAATGGAGAATATCGTGGAGTTGTAGCCAGAGTCCAACAAACAATCAATAACCCGGGCCCTGGTGTCAACCGTGGGAATCAGGCACCGAAAAGTCTCTCTCGTTGCCGTGTTGGTGAATTTGAATCCACCGGCCGTCGCGTTCGCGGTTCCTGTCTTTGCCACAACAGGAAGGTAGATAGTGGACGTCGCCGTAGAGGTGAGTGTGGTCAGGGAACCAGGTGAGATGGCACTGATCGTGATGTCCTCAGCATCCCAGGCGGGTTGGATTCCTGGACCGGTTTTGAGCACAAAGGTTCCGGTCGCAGATTTGGTTGAGGGGTTGTCATAGTCGGCAGCAGCGCTGGTACCGATAGAGGCACTAAGAAAAAGGGCGCCCGTGACCGCTAAAGCACCGATTGCGGTGCGCGTTTGAAGGTTACGTAGTGCCATCACGTGTCTGCTCTCCTGGGGAAGGTTATTGAAAGGATAACCCCATAAGTGCCTATGTCACAATCCCCGAGTTTTTCGGCGGTGTCGGTGGGTGATTTCCCGCCGACCGTAAGCATTATTCGCGCTCCTGCAATGCTTGGACCGTGGACAACAAGCTTCTTCCCCTTGAACAGTTGGGGATCGCGGTCGGCGCCGAACATGTGCTCACCGACTCTGAAGTAATTATTTCTTATGTCACTGACTGGACTGGCCGCTACCGGGGTGACGCGTTAGCGGTGGTTAGGCCGGGAAATGTCAATGAGGTGGCCGATGTCCTTCGGATCTGCTCGGTGTCAGGTGTCAGCGTTGTGCCACAGGGAGGAAACACTGGTTTGGTTGGTGGTTCTATCCCAGGCACCGACTCCAACGCCATTGTGTTATCTCTGACTCGCTTGAACTCGCTGGGAGATGTCGACGTCGCAACAGGCCAGGTGACCTGCGGCGCTGGTGTCACATTGGCACAACTGCAACGTCATGCGCATGCGGCGGGTTGGGATTTTGGTGTTGATCTTGCGGCACGCGATTCCGCAACGATTGGCGGCATGGCTGCATCTAATGCGGGCGGCATTCATGTTGTTGGAAACGGCATGATGCGCAAGCAGGTTCTCGGAGTCGAAGCAGTGTTAGCCAGTGGTGAGGTCATCCGCTCAATGTCCGGTCTTGCAAAGAACAACACGGGCTATGACCTGACCCAGTTGCTTTGCGGGTCCGAGGGAACTCTTGGGGTGATCACTGAGGTCGCGCTGCAATTAGTAAGACCTCGCGAGACTGAACTCGTTCTTGCTGGCTGTGAATCTGTTCAGCAGGCTTTAGAAATTGCCTCTGGCTTTACAGGAAAACTTGCAGCAGCTGAACTCATGGATCGCTCAGGGATTGAATGTGTCTCGCGCGTCACAGGAATAGCAATTCCGTTCAACACCCCGTTTCACCTGTTAATTGAAATTGCTGGTGACTTTGATTTAGACCAACTGGAATCACTCGAACATGCCACACTTGCAATGGACGCACGGGACCGTGAAAACTTTTGGGCATTGCGCGAACGAATCACTGAGGCGGCCGCAGCCGAAGCAACAGGAGTCAGCCACAAGCTCGACATCAGTGTGCCCTTGAGCGAACTCGACTCGATTTATGGGGACATCACATCTCTTTTGCATCAGCCAGAGGTTCGTAATGTCGTGCTCTTTGGCCACCTGATGGATGGCAACTTTCATGTGTTCTTTGTAACTGACACCGATGACGAAACCCTGGACACCGAGATCTTGGAATTGGTCGCAGCTCGCGGGGGCTCGATCTCCGCCGAGCACGGGGTTGGGAATATGAAGCCTGAGCACCTGCACCTCTCCCGCAGCGGGGCCGAGATTGCGGCCATGCGCGGGATCAAGGGGGCGCTCGACCCGGCAGGGATTCTGAATCCCGGAGTCCTGCTGCCCGAGGACTAGGGCAGAGAAAATCTGAGAGAAATGGCAAAATATATATAAATTATTTGTCAATATATAATCTTCCAGTGAACCCCATTGCTGCCAAGCGCAAGGAGCTTGGCATGACCCAGGAGCAGGCTGCCTACCTGCTGGGAACCAAGCAGTCGAACATCAGCGCCTATGAACGTGGGGTGATTGAGCCGGGGTCTGCCGTTGAGCAGAGGCTTGCTGCGCTTTTGGGGCTGGACCAGGATTCCGCCTATCGCAACAATCACGCAACCCTGTCCAGTCTCACCAAGGAATTACGCGACTTTCTTGCGCAGGATGCACGAACATTTCGCCTCGGCCACATTCGCAGTGACCAGGAGCTCGCCCTCGATGTTGACATCCTGCGACACGTTATTGAAATGAACGATCGATTCAATGATTTAGAACTCGCTTCTGACCAGCAATTCTTTCTCAGCGAACCAGGATCAACATTCAATTCAGAAGTTGATGCATTGATCGCTGGCATGGCTGTGGAATGGACGCGAAGGGCGTCACTTGATCGCGTGCCTGCGTGGGTTGGCACGAGGCGGCGTTCACATGTTCAAGCGTGGTTTGTGGGAATGGACAGCCGAACACTACTGCTGCAGCAGCGTGCCTTGGCAAATGGAATTCCAGCTCTACGGGCGCGGGGCATTTTTGTGAATCGCCGTGAATTGGAGTCGCTCTAATGTTTAGTTCTGAGGAAAAAGTTGTTGCCGCATTGACTGAATTGGGCCGACGGTTGCATGAACGCGGAATTGAGGCGGAGCTCTACCTAGTGGGTGGTGGCGCAATGCTCCTGGGATACAACCGAGCTGTCGTTACCAGTGACATTGATGGCCCTTACGCACCGCATGAGGTCATCCATGAAATCGCTGATGCGATGGCAGATGAAAACGTACCGTTTCCGTTAATCCGCGGCTGGCTCAATGACAAAGTGGTTGCAATCCTGCCCCGCGTGCACGATTCACGCGCTTGGCAAGCATTTAATGTTCCAGGTTTAAGCGTGTTGATTGCATCCCCAGAACATTTACTCGCCATGAAAGCACGCGCAGCGCGAGGCCTTCGAGATTTCACCGACGTGGCGGTGCTCGCTGACACTCTCGGACTCATGCGATTGGATCAAGTGTGGAAGACCTGTGAAGACGTGTGGGGCTTTGATGTTTTTAGTCCCGAAGTCAAAACAGAGTTGGAGGAATTTCTCAAAACTCGCGGGCTCAGGTAGTTCGCTTGCATTTCTCTGAGCAGTATTTGACCTGGTCCCAATTCGCTGCCCACGCTTTGCGCCACACCATTTCTCGGCCGCAGCGCTGACAGTCCTTGCGAGGCAGATTTGCCTTTTTCACATGTTTAGGCACGGGTAAGCACAGCGAGTAGTTCCTGCGGAGTGTGCACAATGTCTGTTGCGCCTGCGCCAGTC